>CAZZWY010000333.1:0-5219 GCA_964657785.1 uncultured Acetobacteraceae bacterium | reverse complement strand
GCTGATGCGGGTCAAGCGCGGCAAGTTCGGCAGCCGGCTGCTGCTCAAGCTCGCGGCGATCTTCGCGCTCGTCGGGGTGGTGCCCGGGGTGCTGATCTACACCGTGAGCTACCAGTTCGTCGCCCGCAGCATCGAGAGCTGGTTCGACGTGCGGGTCGAGAGTGCGCTCGACGCGGGCCTCGCCCTCGGCAAGGGCACGCTCGACGCGATCCGCTCGGACGTCGGCCAGAAGACCCGCCTGGCGGCCGACCGCCTCGGCGAAACCGCGAGCGGCTCGCAGCCGCTGACGCTCGAGCGGCTGCGCGAACAGATGGCCGTGCAGGACGTCGCGATCATCGGCGCCAATGGACAGACCCTGCTCACGGCCGGCGGCAGCCTCCTGCCGCGCACGCCGGTCTCGACGCAGATGCGCCAGCAGGCGCGCGATTCCGCGGTCTACAGCGAACTGATCGGCCTGGACGAGGAGGCCGGCAGCAACGCCGGCGTGGCCCGGGTGCGCGCGCTCGCCTACATCCCGACCACCTCCTACGCGCTCAACGAGGAAGATCACTTCCTGCTCGTCACCCAGGCCGTGCCGCCCAGCCTCGCGCGCAACGCGCTGGCCGTGCAGACGGCCTACCGCGAGTATCAGCAGCGGGCGCTCGCCCGGGGCGGGCTGCGCAAGATGTACATCGGCACGCTCACGCTGGCACTCGTCCTCGCCGTGTTCGGCGCGCTGCTGCTGGCCGTCGCGCTCAGCAACCAGCTCGCCCAGCCGCTGCTGCTGCTCGCCGAGGGCATGCGGCAGGTGGCGGGCGGCGACCTGACCGCCAAGCCGGTGTTCGCGTCGCGCGACGAACTCGGCGGCCTGACCCGGTCGTTCGCCGACATGACGACCCAGTTGCTGGAAGCCCGCGAACTGGTGCAGCGCAGCGTGATCCAGGTCGAGGGCGCCCGCACCAACCTGCAGACCATCCTCGACAACCTGACCGCGGGCGTGATCGTCTTCGACCGCGACGGCCGGATCGACACCGTCAACCCGGGGGCGACGCGCATCCTGCGCCTGCCCCTCTCGGCCTACCGCGGCCGCACGCTGGCCGAGGTGACCGGCCTGAAGACCTTCGCCGACGCCGTGGCGCAGCGCTTCGAGCTGCACCTGACGAGCCCCGAGGCCGGCGAGCGCGACCAGTGGCAGGACGCGTTCGAGCTGCAGACCGACGGCCGCGAGCGTGCGTCGACGACGCTGCTCGTGCGCGGCGCGGCGCTGCCGCACGGCACCCGGCTGATGGTCTTCGACGACATCACCGAGCTCGTCTCGGCGCAGCGCAGCGAGGCGTGGAGCGAAGTCGCGCGGCGCCTCGCGCACGAGATCAAGAACCCGCTCACCCCCATCCAGCTCTCGGCCGAGCGGCTCCAGCACAAGCTCTCGGCCAAGCTCGAAGGCAGCGACCAGGCGATGCTCGCGCGCTCGGTCGACACCATCGTCAACCAGGTGCAGGCGATGAAGACGCTCGTCAACGCCTTTCGCGACTACGCCCGGCTCCCGGCCGCGCAACTGGTCGCGATCGACCTGAACGCGCTCGTCAGCGAGGTGCTGGGCCTGTACGGAACGGCGCAGGAATCGGGGCATCTCGCCGCCGTGCTCGATCCGGCCCTGCCGCAGATCATCGGCGACCACACGCAGCTTCGCCAGGTGATCCACAACCTCGTCCAGAACGCGCTCGATGCGGTGGCCGACAGCGCCGACGGCCAGGTGCAGGTGAAGACCGAAGTCGCCCGTACCGAGGGCGGCGACGTGCGCGCGGTGCGCCTGCGGGTAATCGACAACGGCCCGGGATTCGCCGAGAGCGTCCTCAAGCGCGCCTTCGAACCGTACGTGACGACGAAGACGCGCGGCACCGGCCTCGGCCTCGCGGTGGTGCGCAAGATCGCCGACGAGCACGGCGCCCGCGTGCGCATCGCCAACCTCGGCGTGCCGGGCGATGGCAGCGGGGTGCAGGGTGCGCAAGTCTCGCTATCATTCCCGAAAATCGCACCTGCGGAGGGCGCCCGCGCCCCCACCACGGCAAGCACCGACTCCCGGGCGCAATGACATCATGGCCACCATTCTTGTAGTCGACGACGAGCTCGGGATCCGGGCGCTGCTGTCCGAGATCCTCGCCGACGAAGGCCACACCATCGAACTCGCCGAGAACGCGTCGCAGGCCCGCGCCTGCCGCGAACGGATGCGCCCGGATCTGGTGCTGCTCGACATCTGGATGCCCGACGTCGACGGCATCACGCTGTTGAAGGAGTGGGGTGCGACCGGGGTGCTGACCATGCCGGTCATCATGATGAGCGGCCACGGCACGATCGACACCGCCGTCGAGGCGACCAAGTTCGGCGCGATGGCGTTTCTCGAAAAGCCGATCACCTTGCAGAAGCTGTTGCGGGCGGTCGAGCAGGGGCTCGCCAAGCCGGCGTCGCGTGGGCCGTCGCCGACGTCGCTCAGCGCGCTGCCGGCCGGTGGCGACGATCCGGCGCATGCCGATCTCATCATGGGGGCGTCCGCCGGATCGGCGCTGTCGCTCGGTCCGCAGGCCGAGCAGAGCTTCGACCTCGACCGGCCGCTGCGCGAAGCGCGCGACGCGTTCGAGAAGAGCTACTTCGAGTTCCATCTGGCCCAGGAGAACGGCAGCATGACGCGCGTGGCGGAGAAGACCGGCCTGGAGCGCACGCACCTCTACCGCAAGCTCAAGCAGCTCGGCGTCGACCTCTCGCGCAACAAGCGCACCGCGGCGCTGTAGCCCCCGGCCGACGCCGTCTATAATCGTCGGTTCCCGGCCTGGTAGCTCAGTTGGTAGAGCAGCGGATTGAAAATCCGCGTGTCGGTGGTTCGATTCCGCCCCAGGCCACCAAGCCGCTTTTTCCGGGACGTCCCAGACGGTCCCGGACAGTCCAAAAAGCCTCGAGTTTTCAACGACTTAGGGCTTTTTTCTTGCCCAAAGACGTCTCTGGAAAAACCGCGGCAACCCGCCGACACGGCGATAAGATTGCCGACAACTCAGCAAAGTGTTGCCGTCGCCCAGCGGCGAGAGAGCACAGCGCTTCAAGTTTTCGGCGACCTGCTCGTAGGCGTCGCACGCTTGCCGCCGCAGCACCCTGCGCAGATCCCGCAACGGCAGCGGGAGCAGAAGCGGCAACGGCAACAGGACATCATCCGCACCCAACAGCCCACGCGACAGGGGCGACCACCGGCCCGCGACGCCACGCCGTCGCGGGGTCCGGAGGGGCCAGAGATCATCCGCTGACTCTGTGGCCGAGAAAGCAGTCGAGGGGCATTCCCATGCGTCCAAGACCGCCTGCTGCGGGCGGACCGATGCTGCTGGCGGTTTGAGCCTCGGACTGTCGCCGCCACCAATCCTCGGCATCTGCATGTCGGCTATGCTCCGAATATCTGGAAATCAGATAAAGTCAGAATATCTGATCTTCGGATGGATCCGATGCGAATGCAACGCCCTCACTCTCTTGTCACGGCGCCGCAGCTCGGCGTGCTGCTCCGGTCCGCGCGCAGGAATCTGGGCCTGACGCAGGCCGAGGTGGCGGGCCGCTTGGGGTTGAGCCAGAACCGCGTCTCCCATTTGGAGCTGCACGCAGACGAGCTGAGCGTCAAGCAACTGCTCGGCTGGTGCGCCGTGCTGGGGCTGGAGCTGCAGATGGCCCAGCGGGCCGCTGCGACTTCCGATCCGACCGTGGAATGGTGACATGGGGCGCCGATCGCACAGCCAGACCCTCGGCTTGTGGGCCAACGGGGAACGTGTCGGCCGCTGGACCCTCACGGCGCGCGGTGGCATGGAGTTGCAGTACGACCCCGCGTGGCTGACCTCTCCAGCAGGTCGACCGCTGTCACTGTCGCTGCCCTTCAGCTTCAACAACGAGCCGCTGAACGGGCCTGCGGTCGAGCACTACTTCGAGGGCTTGCTGCCCGACAGCGATGCCATTCGCCGCCGCGCCGCCGCGCGCTTCAAGACGGGATCGACCGAGGCCTTCGACCTGCTGGCCGCCATCGGACGCGACTGCGTTGGCGCCCTCCAATTGCTTCCCGACGATCAGGAGCCCACGGGCGTCGACCGCATCGACGGGGTGGCACTGGATGAGGCAGCCATCGAGCGGCATCTGTTAGACGCCGTCAGCGCCGACACCTTCGGGGTCGGGCGCAACCCCGACGACGACTTTCGCATTTCGCTGGCCGGCGCACAGGAAAAGGATGCCTTCCTCTGGTGGGACGGCCGCTGGCTGAAGCCACGTGGCGCCACGCCGACCACGCACATCTTCAAGCTGCCACTGGGCCTGGTGGGCGGGCGGAGGGCGGACTTCAGCACGTCGGTGGACAACGAATGGCTGTGCCTGCGGTTGCTGGCGGCTTACGGCCTGCCGGCCGCGCGCGCCGACATCGCACGCTTCGGAGACCAGCGCGTGCTGGTGGTGGAGCGCTTCGACCGTATCGTGTCGCGCGACGGCACACGGCTGCTGCGGCTGCTGCAGGAAGACTTTTGCCAGGCGACCGCCACCTCGCCGCACATGAAGTACGAGAACGAGGGCGGCCCGGGCTGGATGCAGCTGTTCACCCTCACGCAGCAGTCGGTGAACGCCGAGCAGGATCTGCGCACGCTGATGGCCGCACAGATCCTGTTCTGGATGCTGCGCGCGCCGGACGGGCACGCCAAGAATTTCAGCATCCAGCTGCTCGCAGGCCAGGCTGGACGGTTTCGCCTGGTGCCGCTGTACGACGTGATGTCGGCCTATCCCGTCATCGGCGATGCGCCGAACCAGTGGGCGGCACGCGACCTGAAGATGGCCATGGCGATGCTGGGCAAGAGCCGCCACTATCATGTTCACGCGATCCAGCGCCGGCACTTCAACAGCACGGCCCGCAAGGTCGGCTACGGCGACAATGCCGAGGCCCTGCTGAGCGAGATTGTCGACCGCACACCGGCCGTGGTCGAACAGGTGCGAGGTGAGCTGCCTGCGGGGTTCTCGGAGGCGGTGGCGGACAAGGTGCTTGGAGGCTTGCTCGCAGCGGCTCGGGCGTTAGGGGAGGCTGCCGACAGGATCTGACCGTCGGATCCTCGGACAGTCCGAGCCGCAGTGGGTATCCCGCGTTGCACCCGCTGGCCGGTGCCTGTCGGTGAAACCCACTTCAGGCACAACCGATTAGGCGCAGCCTGGACGAAGTGCAAGCGTACTGGGCTTCGCGCAGT
>CAZZWY010000332.1:0-5231 GCA_964657785.1 uncultured Acetobacteraceae bacterium | reverse complement strand
GAGCCGCTGCTTCAGCGCCTCGATGCGCGAGAGCAGGTCGGCGCGCGCCGCGATCTGCTCGGTATCGACCGGTGTGTCGGGCAGGGCCTCGAGCGCCTCTTCGAGCTCGCGCAACTCGCCGCGTGAATTGGCGCCGATCGCGAGCCGCCGCCCGATCGCGCCGCGCATCGAGCGCACGACCGACAGGTTGCTCGGCGTGCCGTCGCTGACGAAGCCGGCACGGTGGCTCTTCCATTCCGGCGTCTCGGCGAGTTGCGTCTGCGTCATCCGCGGCAGGGCCAGATCGTCGAAGAAGATCTGCATGAACTCCTCTTTGGTGAGGTGGAAGACGAAATCGTCCTCGCCCTCGCCCGAGTCCCCGGCTTCGCCCTTGCCGCTGCCCTTGCCCGCGCCGCCCTTCGGCCGCTGGATCTGGTCGCCGGTCACGTATTCCTGGTTGCCGGGGTGCACCATTTCGCGCGTGCCGCCCTGCCCGTGACCGAACACCGGCTCGCTGATGTCCTTCTTCGGGATATGAATGTCCTCGCCACGGTCCATGTCGCGGATGCTGCGGCCGTCGACGGCGCGTCGAACGGCTTCCCGCACCTGCCCCTGGTGACGGCGCAGAAAGCGCTCCCGGTTTCCGATCGACTTGTTCTTTCCTGCGAGGCGTCTGTCGATGATCTGCAGCATGAATTCCCCGATGCGAACGACCGACCGACCTTAGCTGCTCTTCCGAACGCGCAGGTACCACTCGCACAACAACCGGACCTGCTTCGCGGTGTAGCCCTTGTCGACCATGCGATTGACGAAGTTCTCGTGCTTCTTCGCCTCGTCGGCGCTCGCCTTGGCGTTGAAGCTGATCACCGGCAGCAGCTCCTCGGTGTTCGAGAACATCTTCTTCTCGATCACGGTGCGCAGCTTCTCGTAGCTCGACCACACCGGGTTGTGGCCGGCATTGTTGGCCCGTGCGCGCAGCACGAAGTTGACGATCTCGTTGCGGAAGTCCTTCGGGTTCGAGATGCCCGCCGGCTTCTCGATCTTCTCGAGCTCTGCGTTCAGCGATGCGCGGTCGAAGACTTCGCCGGTATCGGTGTCGCGGTACTCCTGGTCCTGGATCCAGTAGTCGGCATAGGTCACGTAGCGGTCGAAGATGTTCTGGCCGTACTCGCTGTAGCTCTCGAGATACGCGGTCTGGATTTCCTTGCCGATGAACTCGGCATAGCGTGCCGACAAATGCTCCTTGATGAAGCCGAGGTACTTCTGCTCGAGCTCGGCCGGGAACTGCTCGCGCTCGATCTGCTGTTCGAGCACGTACATCAGGTGCACCGGGTTCGCGGCGATCTCGGCCGGGTCGAAGTTGAACACCTTCGACAGGATCTTGAACGCGAAGCGGGTCGACACGCCGCTCATGCCTTCGTCGACGCCGGCGTAGTCGCGGTACTCCTGGTAGCTCTTGGCGCGCGGGTCGCTGTCCTTCAGGTTCTCGCCGTCGTAGATCTGCATCTTCGAGTAGAGCGACGAGTTCTCGGGCTCCTTGAGGCGCGTCAGCATCGCGAACTGGCTCATCATCTTCAGTGTCCCCGGGGCGCACTTGGCGCTCACGAGCGACGAGCCGCGCAAGAGCTTCTCGTAGATCTTCACTTCCTCGCTGACGCGCAGGCAGTACGGCACCTTGACGATGTAGATCCGGTCGAGGAACGCTTCGTTGTTCTTGTTGTTGCGGAAGGTCTTCCACTCGCTCTCGTTGCTGTGGGCGAGCACGATGCCGTCGAACGGAATCGCGCCGAAACCTTCGGTGCCCTTGAAGTTGCCTTCCTGGGTCGCGGTGAGCAGCGGGTGCAGCACCTTGATCGGTGCCTTGAACATCTCGACGAACTCGAGCAGGCCTTGATTCGCGAGGCAGAGACCGCCCGAGAAGCTGTAGGCGTCCGGATCATCCTGCGCGAAGGTCTCGAGCTTGCGGATGTCGACCTTGCCGACGAGCGCGGAGATGTCCTGGTTGTTCTCGTCGCCGGGTTCGGTCTTGGCGACCCCGACCTGCTTCAGGACGCTCGGGTGCCGCTTGACGACCTTGAACTTGCGGATGTCACCGCCGAACTCCTCGAGCCGCTTGACGGCCCACGGCGACAGGATGCGCTGCAGGTAGCGCTGCGGAATGCCGAATTCCTTCTCGAGCAGCGGCCCGTCTTCGGCCGGGTCGAAGAGCCCGAGGGGCGACTCGTTCACCGGAGATCCCTTGATCGCGTAGAACGGCACCTGCTCCATCAGCACCTTCAGGCGCTCGGCGATCGAGCTCTTGCCGCCGCCGACCGGGCCGAGCAGGTAGAGGATCTGCTTCTTCTCCTCGAGCCCCTGGGCCGCGTGGCGGAAGTAGGACACGACCTGCTCGATCGCGTCTTCCATGCCATAGAACTCGGCGAACGCCGGGTAGATCTTGATGACCTTGTTCGCGAACAACCGCGACAACCGCGGGTCGTTGCGGGTGTCGACCATCTTCGGCTCGCCGATCGCCCGCAACATGCGCTCGGCGGCGGTCGCGTAGGCGATCGGGCTGCGCTTGCACTCGGCAAGGTACTCCTCGATCGTCAGCTCTTCCTCGCGGTTGCGTTCGTACCGCGCGGCAAAATTGCTGATCACATCCATGCTGATCTCCTGTTGGGCAGAAGACGCTGAAGGCCATTGCCTGGCATTCAATGTCTGGGGAAGTTCTGATGACACCCCGCGGGCGCCATCAGAGCTTTCCGTGCATCAGCGGATGTCGTCGGATCGAGCTTCGTTCATTCTGCCTGCATCGAGTCGATCGAGTACAGCGGCCATCACCCTTTATCTCCGGGGGCGATTTCAGAGGTCAAAAAGCAAACAACGTGCCGCCAGGAATCGGGTTGACAAGACCTGCGAACCACAGAGCCGCATCGACGCGGCAAAGTTCCGCAACCCGGTGAAGCAGCGTTCAGCGCGACGCCAGCCCGAGCTTGTCGAGCAGGCCGTTCAGCTCGTCGAGCGAGCCGAACGCGATCGCGAGTTCGCCCGCTTCGCCGCGCGCCGTCCGCTGGCGTACGCGAATCTGCACGGCGGCGGTCAGGGTGTCCGACAGCTCCTGTTCGATCCGCACCAGGTCACGGGACTTCTCGCGCCTCGCGCGCAGCAGCGGGGCCTGCCGGCCACTGCTCGCATTGGCACGGGCGACGAGCTTTTCGGCATCCCGGACGCTCAGTTTGCGGGCGACGATCTCGGTCGCCTGCAGGATCTGCTGCGCCCCCTCGAGCGGCAGGAGCGCCCGTGCATGACCCATGTCGAGGTCACCGGCCATCAGCAGTTGCTGCACCGGCGGCGTCAGGTTCAGCAGGCGCAACAGGTTGCTCGCGGCACTGCGCGAACGGCCGACCGCCTGAGCGGCCTGCTCGTGGGTCAGACCGAAGTCGTCGGTCAGGCGCTTCAGCCCTTGCGCCTCCTCGAGCGGGTTCAGGTCTTCGCGCTGGATGTTTTCGATCAGCGACATCGCCGCCGCGGCTTCGTCCGGAACCTCCTTCACCAGCACCGGCACCTCGTCGAGACCGGCGAGCCGGGCGGCTCGCATGCGGCGCTCGCCGGCGATGATCTCGTAGCGGTCGGGTCCGACGGGCCGCACCAGAATCGGCTGCATCACCCCCTGCGCCTTGATGCTCTCGGCGAGTTCGTAGAGCGAGCCCTCGTCCATGCGGGTGCGGGGCTGGTACTTGCCCGGCTGAAGCTGATCGACCCGGAGGGTGCGCGGCAACTCCGGCGGGGCCGGCGGCGGCAGCGGGTCTCCCGGCTCCCTGACGCGGGGGCCGAGCAGGGCTTCGAGACCGAGGCCGAGCCCCTTGGGTTTCTTGGTGACCATCCGGTCATTCTCGGCGATCCCGCGCGGGCCGCCGCGCACGGTGCGCCGGGGGGTCGTCAAACGCCGGGGCGTGCCAACCGCATCAGCAAGCCGCGCCCGTCTGGCCAGTCGCCGAGGGCGGATTCGGCGTTGAGGTGACCGTGCGCGCCGGCGTCGCGCGTCGCGCTGCCCCAGTCGCGCGCCATCGCGAGAGCGTTGTCGGCCGAGCAGTAGGGATCGTCGCTGCTGAACACGAGGAGGCTTCGAAACGGCAGCCGGCGGCGCGTCGCCGGCCGCCAGCCGAACACCTGGGGCGGCAGGTCTTCGCGGGCCAGGTCCGGCGGGGCGACGAGCAGTGCCGCCTTCACGCGGTCTGTGTGCGCCGAGTGCGCCGCCCAGGCATCGACGAGATGGCAGCCGAGGCTGTGCGCGACGAGCACCGCGGGCGTGTCGTCCGCGAGAAGCACTTCTTCGAGCCGTGCCATCCAGTCGCCACGCCGCGGCCAGATCCAGTCGTCCTGCTCGACGCGGATGTCGCCGTGCTGCGCTTCCCAGCGGCTCTGCCAGTGCGCCAGGCCCGAGCCTTGCCAGCCGGGCAGCGTCAGAAAGCGCAGGGCGCGTGCGGTCGGGGTCATGTCGCTGCCGTATGCTCGCGTGACTACGAAAAGGGGGAATGAGATGACCTACCGCGCGTTCGTCGACGGCCAGGAAGGCACCACCGGCCTGCGCATTCACGAGTATCTCGCCCAGCGCGATGATATCGAGGTGCTGCGCATCGACGCCGACAAGCGCAAGGACGCGGCCGAGCGGGCCCGGCTCCTCAACGCCGCCGATGTCGCGTTCCTGTGCCTGCCGGATGCGGCGGCGCGCGAGGCGGCCGCGCTCGTCACCAACCCGCGAACCTGCCTGATCGACGCCAGCACCGCGCACCGCACGGCCGCGGGCTGGGCCTTCGGCCTGCCCGAGCTCGCCGCAGGGCAGCGCGCTGCCATCCGCGACTCCAAGCGCATCGCCAATCCGGGTTGTCACGCCTCGGCGTTCATCCTGTTGCTGCGCCCGCTCGTCGACGCCGGCCTGGTGCCCGCATCGCTGGCGGTATCGGCGACGTCGATCACCGGGTACTCCGGCGGCGGCAAGAAAATGATCGAGCAGTACGAAGCCGGCGGCGATCCGACGCTCGCCGCGCCGCGACCCTACGCGCTCGGCCTCGGCCACAAGCACGTCCCGGAGATGACGGTGCACACCGGCCTCGCGCGGGGGCCGATCTTCATGCCGATCGTCGGGCCGTTCTACAAGGGCCTGGCCGTCAGCGTGCCGCTGTCGCTCGCCGAGCTCGGCGCCGGCGCGACGCCCGAGACGCTGCACGCCGCGTTCGTTCAGCGCTATGAAGGCGAGCGCTTCATCCGCG
>CAZZWY010000331.1:0-5262 GCA_964657785.1 uncultured Acetobacteraceae bacterium | reverse complement strand
CTCTACGAGCAGCGCGACGCCATCGCGGCCGAGCTCGTGCGCTCGGTGCAGGGCCAGCTCGACCGCCTCAGGGCGGGCATCGTGATCGTCAACGTCAACGTGCAGAGCGTGCAGCCGCCGGAGCAGGTCCAGGCCGCGTTCGAGGACACGCTCAAGGCCGGGCAGGACGGTGACCGCCTGAAGAAGGAAGGCCTGGCGTATGCGAGCGACGTGATCCCGAAGGCGCAAGGCACCTCCGCGCGTCTGCGGGAGGAGGCCGAAGGCTACAAGTCGCGTGTCATCGCGCAGGCGGAGGGCGACGGGCAGCGCTTCTCGAGCATCCTGACCGAATACCAGAAGGCGCCTGCGGTGACGCGGGACCGGATGTACATCGACACGATGCGGGAGGTGTATTCGAACGTCAGCAAGGTGCTGATCGATACCCGCACCAATTCGAACCTGCTCTACCTTCCGCTCGACAAGTTGATGCAGCAATCCGGGGCGGCGTCGGCGGCGGCGTCGACGGTCGTGCCGTCCCTGCCGTCCTCGACCGGCGACGCACCGCCGCCGTCGACGACGGTCGACCTCAGATCCCGTGACGGCCAGCGCAGCCGCGACAGCCGCTGAGCCCCCGGAGAACGACAATATGAACCGAATCGTGGTGATCGCGGGTGGCGCGCTTGTCGTGCTGATGCTGCTGGCCTCGACGCTCTTCGTCGTCGATCAGCGCCAGGTGGCGGTGGTCTATGCGCTGGGCGAGATCAAGGAAGTCATCCAGGAGCCGGGGCTCAAGTGGAAGCTTCCCCCGCCGTTCCAGAACGTCGTGTTCCTCGATCGGCGCATCCAGACGATGGACAGCCCCGAGACCCGGCCGATCTTCACCGCCGAGAAGAAGAGTCTGGTGATCGACTGGTTGGTGAAGTGGCGGGTGTCCGAGCCGAAGCAGTTCATCCGCAACAACGGCACCGACATGCGCAACCTCGACACGCGCCTCAGCCCGATCGTGCACGCGGCGTTCAACGAGGAGGTCACCAAGCGGACGGTCGGCGAGGTGCTCTCCGGCGAGCGCGACAAGGTGATGCGCGACGTGCGCATCCGGCTCATCGCCGAGGCGAAAGCGTTCGGGATCGAGATCCTCGACGTGCGCATCAAGCGCGTCGACTTCGTCGCCAACATCACCGATTCCATCTACAGCCGGATGGCGTCGGAACGCAAGCAGGTGGCCAATCAGTTGCGTGCCACGGGCGGTGCGGAGGGGGAGAAGATCCGCGCCGATGCCGACCGGCAGCGCGAAGTGATCGTCGCCGAAGCGTACCGCGATGCCCAGAAGGTCAAGGGCGAGGGCGATGCCCGGGCCTCGGCGATCTTCGCCGATGCCTTCGGGCGTGACGCGCAGTTCGCCCAGTTCTATCGCAGCCTGGAGGCGTACCGGGCCAGCTTTCGGAGCAAGAGCGACGTGATGCTCGTCGACCCGAGCAGCGAGTTCTTCAAGGCGATGCGCGGCAACGGCGGCGCGGCGCCGGGTGGCGCGCCGAAAAGGTAGGACCGAGGCGTTGCCCGCCGTTCCGGACTTTTGGGACTTGCTGCTCGGCGCGCTGGCGCTGATGCTGGTGCTCGAGGGCCTGCTGCCGTTCCTGAGCCCACGCAACTGGCGGGCAGTGTTCGAGCGGGCCTTGAAGATGAGCGACGGGCAGATTAGATTCCTCGGGCTCTCGAGCATGATGGCGGGTGTCGCGATGCTCTACTTCTTCTGGCCCTGACTCGGCACGTTCGCCTCGAGCGACCTCCCGGGTGTCCGGTTCGGCCGCAGGCTCGCCGGTACAATTCTTTTTTTTTCCCGGCGCAATTCACATGTCTTCTGCCTGGCTGCTGCCGGAGCATATCGCCGACGTCTTGCCCGCGCAGGCTCGGCACATCGAGGAGTTGCGTCGACGCCTGCTGGATGTGGCCCGGAGTTTCGGTTGCGAGCTGGTGATGCCGCCGATGCTTGAGCACATCGAGTCGCTGCTGTCCGGGATCGGCGGCGAGCTCGATCTCAGGACCTTCAAGCTCGTCGACCAGCTCAGCGGCCGAACCCTCGGACTCCGCGCCGACAGCACGCCCCAGGTGGCGCGCATCGACGCGCATCTGCTCAACCGCACCGGCGTGACCCGGCTCTGCTACTGCGGACCGGTGCTGCACGCCTTGCCGACCGGCATGCAGTCGACCCGCGAACCGCTGCAGTTCGGCGCTGAAATCTACGGTCATCAGGGGCTCGAAGCCGACCTCGAAGTCCAGGACCTCGCGCTCGACTGCCTGCACACGGCCGGTCTCGGCGCCGTGCTGCTCGATCTCGGCGACGCCCGGATCGTGCGCGGCGTGCTCGAGGGTGTCGACGTGGAGGCCGATCGACGGCGAGAGGTTCTCGCGGCGCTGGCCGCCAAGGACACCGCCGCGCTGCGAGACTGCACGGCGAGCCTGCCCGCGACTCCCCGGGCCGCGCTTCGCCTGCTCCCTTCGCTCTACGGCGGTGACGAGGTGCTCGCGCTCGCCCGGCAACGCCTGCCCGCCCACCGGTTGATCGGGTCCGCGCTCGCCGAATTGAAGTGGCTTGCCGATCATGCGCGCGCTTCGCATCCGGACGTGCGCATCGGCTTCGACCTTGCCGACAGCGGTGGCAACCCCTACTACAGCGGCGCCCACTTCGCCGTGTTCGTACCCGGCTCCTCCGACGCGATCGCGCGCGGCGGCCGCTACGACGAGGTCGGCTCGGTGTTCGGGCGCAACCGCCCCGCCGTGGGCTTCAGCCTCGACCTGAAATCGCTCGGCGCGTTGTCACCGGCGCAGTCGCTGCACGCCGCGATCCGGGCGCCCTGGGCAGAGGACGCCAGCCTGCGGATGGCGGTGCGGCGTTTGCGCGAGCGCGGCGAGACGGTCGTGCGCGCCTTGCCCGGCCACGACCACGAGGCCCAGGAATTCGCCTGCGACCGGGAACTCGTGGCCGGCCCCGATGGTTGGGCGGTGCGGGCGCTGTGAGCGCCGCGCGGCCGGCCGAGACCCCTCAGACGCAGCGAACGAGTCGATCGACATGCAACAGATGAACCCCAGCAGTCCCCGTACCGGGTCCGGTTCGCCCGGACGAAACGTCGTCGTCGTCGGCACGCAGTGGGGCGACGAAGGCAAGGGCAAGGTCGTGGACTGGCTGACCGACCACGCCCAGGCGGTCGTGCGTTTCCAGGGTGGTCACAACGCCGGCCACACGCTCGTCATCAAGGGCGTGAAGACGGCGCTGCAACTGATCCCCTCGGGCATCATGCGGGACGGCGTTGCCTGCTACATCGGCAACGGCGTGGTCGTCGACCCGAACCACCTTCTGCTCGAGATCGAACGGCTCGAAGCGGTCGGGCTCGACGTGCGGTCCCGGCTTTTCGTCAGTGAGTCGTGCCCGCTGATCCTGCCGTTCCACGTCGAGGTCGACAAGGCGCGCGAAGCGCTGCGCGAGACCAGCGGCGCCGGGAAGATCGGCACGACGGGAAAGGGCATCGGCCCGGCATACGAGGACAAGGTGGCACGCCGGGCGTTGCGCGTCCAGGATCTGAAGCACCCCGGGCGGTTTCAGAAGAAGCTGCGAGAACTCGTCGACCTGCACAATTTCTCGCTCGCCGGCTACCTGAAATCGAAGGCGCTCGAGTTCGACCCGATCTACGACCGCGCGATGACCGTCGCCGAGCAGATTCGGCCGATGATGGCGGACGTCGGCTACATCCTGCACAGCGCGCACCGCGGCGGCGCCCACATCCTGTTCGAGGGCGCGCAGGGAACGCTGCTCGACATCGACCACGGCACCTATCCGTTCGTCACCTCGAGCAACTGCGTGGCGGGCAATGCGGCCGCCGGCGCGGGAGTCGGGCCGGATCTGCTGCACTACGTCCTCGGCATCACCAAGGCCTACACGACCCGAGTCGGCAGCGGCCCGTTTCCGACCGAGCTCGACATGATGGCGACCGGCTCCGTCGGCCACCACCTTTCCACCGTCGGTCAGGAGCGAGGCACGGTGACCGGCCGGCCGCGTCGCTGCGGCTGGCTCGATGCCGCCTTGCTCAAGCGCTCGATGATCATCAACGGCGTCTCGGGCCTCTGCATCACGAAGCTCGACGTGCTCGACGGCCTGCCCGAGATCAAGGTGTGCGTCGGCTACGAGCTCGGCGGGCGGCGCATCGACATCCTGCCGCTCGACGCCGACGACATCGAGGCCTGCGTGCCGATCTACGAGACCTTTCCCGGGTGGACCGACAGCACCTTCGGCGTCACCGAGTGGGACCGGCTGCCGCAGAATGCACGGCGCTATCTCGAGTGCGTCGAAGGTCATATCGGCGCGCCCATCGCCATGGTCTCCACCGGCCCGGGCCGGGAGCACACGATCGTGTTGCACCACCCTTTCAGGCCCTGACGCCGAACGAGGCGCTCCGCAACCTTCCCCACGAGGACGACGCATGCTGACCGACGACGGCAAACATCTCTACGTGAGCTGGGACGAGTACCACATGTTGACCGAGCGGCTGGCGCTGAAGATCGCGGGGAGCGGCTGGGAATTCGATCAGATCCTCTGCCTCGCGCGCGGCGGCCTGCGGCCCGGCGACGTGCTCTCGCGGGTCTTCGACAAGCCGCTCGCGATCATGTCGACGAGTTCGTATCGGGCCGAGGCCGGCACGATCCAGGGGCGGCTGGATCTGGCGAAGTACATCACCATGCCGAGAGGCGAGCTCGCCGGGAGAGTGCTGCTGGTCGACGACCTGTCGGATTCGGGCGAGACGCTGCGCGCGGTCGTCGACCGTCTGCGGGGCATGCCGGCGATCAGCGAACTTCGTTCCGCCGTCCTCTGGACCAAGGGCGTCTCGTCGTACACCCCCGACTACTACGTCGAGATGCTGCCGTCGAGCCCCTGGATCCATCAGCCGTTCGAGGAATACGACGGCCTGCGGCCCGCCGGATTGGCGAAAAAATTCGTCATCTGAGCATCGTGGCGTCGCTCGCCATGGCGCCAGGGGTCCTGGTGTCGTCTGCCAGGGCGTTCCTTGGGTCCCTTGGAATGGCGTCGATGGCCACCGGCCGACGCGCATCGCACGCGGGCAAAAAAATAGGCCCTGCGAGGGGCCTTCTTCGAGCCGACCTTCGAAACCGGTCGGCCACATTCTCCATCTCCGGCAACGTACCGGCTGGTGCCCAGGAAGGGACTCGAACCCCCACGGAGTTACCCGCTAGTACCTGAAACTAGTGCGTCTACCAATTCCGCCACCTGGGCAT
>CAZZWY010000330.1:0-5263 GCA_964657785.1 uncultured Acetobacteraceae bacterium | reverse complement strand
CATGGCCAGTGCATCGCGATCATCGAGCTCGGCGGCGGCTTCCGGCCGGCCGACATCACCGCCTACTTCAAGTCGCTCGGCGTCGCCAAGCCGACCGTCAAGTCGATCAGCGTCGACCACGGCAAGAACGCGCCGACGACCGCCGACAGCGCCGACGGCGAAGTGATGCTCGACATCGAGGTCGCCGGCGCCATCGCGCCGAAGGCGCTGCTGGCGGTCTATTTCGCGCCGAACACGAACCAGGGCTTCCTCGACGCGATCACCACCGCGGTGCACGACACGACGCACAAGCCGTCGGTGATCTCGATCAGCTGGGGCTCGGCCGAAGCCAACTGGACCGGGCAGGCGATGACGCAGTTCGACCAGGCCTTCCAGGCGGCCGCGGCGATGGGGGTGACCGTCTGCGCCGCCGCCGGCGACAACGGCTCGGGCGACGGCGAAACGGACGGCAAGCCGCGCGTCGACTTCCCGGCGTCGAGCCCGGCGGTTCTCGGCTGTGGTGGCACCAAGCTCGTCGCCTCGGGCGGCAAGATCACCGCCGAGACGGTCTGGAACGAAGCCACCGACAGCGCCACCGGCGGCGGGGTGAGCGCCTTCTTCGCGCTGCCGGCCTGGCAGCAGAACGCCAAGGTGCCGACGCCGGCAGGCGCGACCGGCGGCCGCGGCGTGCCCGACGTGGCCGGCGACGCCGATCCGAACACCGGTTACCAGGTGCGCGTCGACGGCAAGAACTTCGTCATTGGCGGCACCAGCGCCGTGGCGCCGCTCTGGGCCGGGCTGATCGCACTGCTGAACCAGAAGCTCGGCAAGCCCGTGGGCTTTCTGAACCCGCTGATCTACGGCTCGCTCGCCGGGCAAGGCGTGTTTCGCGACATCACCAGCGGCAGCAACGGCAGCTTCAGCGCCGGTCGGGGCTGGGACGCCTGCACCGGCTGGGGCTCGCCGGACGGCGCGCGGCTGCTGCAGGCGCTGTCGACCTGACGGCCTCGGCGGGGCGGGCGCCGCACCTTCGGATCAGTTGCCCGGCCGTGCCGAGTTCGACATGACGACGATCCCGTCCTCGTCGGCGACCAGCCAGTCGCCCGGCAGCACGGCGACGCCGCGCAGCGACAAGGTGACGTCACGCTGCCCCTGGTTGCGCCGCTCGGTCGGCATCGGGACCAGCGCCAGCGCGCGGACGCCGAGCTCGCACTGCACCAGCTCGGCACTGTCGCGCACACAGCCGTCGATCACGACACCCGCCCAGCCGTTCTTCGCCGCAGCCGCGGCGATGTTCCCGCCGACGAGCGCCCGCCGCAGCGAGCCGCCGCCGTCGACGACGAGCACCCGGCCGTCGCCGGGCGATTCGAGCGCGGCCTTGATAACGGAGTTGTCCTCGAAGCAACGCACCGTGCTGACGACGCCGGCGAAGCGGGTGCGGGCGCCGTAGTCGCGAAAGACGGGCGGCAGCACGCGAAAGCCGGTATCGTCGCCGCTCTTGTGCGCGTCGCAGAGGTCGCCGGTGACGAGGCTGGTGGGTGCGGTCATGCGAGGCTTTCCGGAGTTACGCCGAGCGGCTGGCGGAGGCGATCCGGCGGATCGCGGTGAGCGTCGATCGCGAAGTGCTGACCTCGGCATCGAGCCGGACATGCAGCAGCGTCGGCCGGTCGGCGGCGAGCGCAGCGACGAAGGCGGGCTCGAACTCCGCAGTCGTCTCGACCCGCGCCGCCTGCCAGCCGTAGGCCTGGGCGAGCGCCGCGAAGTCGGGGTTGAACAGGTCGCTGCCGCTCACCCGGCCGGGGTATTCGCGCTCCTGGTGCATCCGGATCGTGCCGTAGGTGCCGTTGTCGACGACGATGACGATGAGCTTGCCGGCGCCACGGCCGGCGCCGTAACCGGTCGCGGTCGCGAGCTCCTGCCCGGTCATCAGGAAGTCGCCGTCGCCGGCGAGGTTGATCACGCAGCGGTCGGGGTAGAGGAGCGAGGCTGCGATCGCGGCGGGCACGCCGTAGCCCATCGCGCCCGAGGTCGGCGCGAGCTGCGTCCGGCCGGCATGCTGCAGCCCCGGATAGCGGTAGAAGCGGTGCAGCCAGCCGGCGAAATTGCCGGCGCCGTTGGCGAGCACGCTGTGTTCCGGCGCGAGGCGCTGAATCGACTTCACGACTTCCGCCATGTCCATCGGCGCGACGGGCGTGGGTTCCTGATTGGCTTCGTAGTCGGCATGCGCCTCGGCGGTCCAGGCGCCCCAAGGCAGCTCGCTCGGCGCGCCAAGCGTCTCGAGCGCCTTGCCGGCGGCGGCCATCGCCGACTGCAGCATCAGGTCGGCGGCGTAGACGCGGCCGAGCTCCTCGGCGCCGGCATGCACGTGAACCAGCTTCTGCGCCGGACGCGGCGCCTCCAGCAGCGTGTAGCCGCCGGTCGTCATCTCGCCGAGCCTCGGTCCGACGGCGAGAACGAGATCGGCCTCGGCCAGGCGTCGCGCCAGGCGCGGGTTGATGCCGATGCCGATGTCGCCGGCGTAGTTCGGATGCCGGTTGTCGAACACGTCCTGATTGCGGAAGGCGCAGCCGACCGGCAGCTGCCAGCTCTCGACGAAACGCTGCATCGCCGCGACGGACGCCGCATCCCAGCCGCTGCCGCCGACGATCACGAACGGCCGCTCGGCCGCGAGCAGCATCGCTCGCAGCTCGCGCAGCGCCCCCGGTGCCGGCCAGGCGAGCGCGGGCTCGGCCCGCGGCAGCACGGCGGCACGGGTCGGCGTCGTCAGCATGTCCTCGGGCAGCACCACGACGACCGGGCCGGGCCGGCCCTGCAACGCGGTGTGGAAGGCGCGGGCGACGTATTCGGGCAGGCGGTCGGCGTCCTGCACCTCGCCGACCCATTTGGCGAGGCCGAGCGTTCCCGGGCCGAACATCTGGCGGTAGTCGACCTCCTGAAAGGCTTCGCGGTCGCGCTGGTCGCTCGCGACCTGGCCGATGAAAAGCACCATCGGCGTGCTGTCCTGGAACGCGGTGTGCAGGCCGATGCTCGCGTTGGTCGCCCCCGGCGCCCGCGTCACGAAACAGACGCCGGGCCGGCCGCTCAGCTTGCCCTGCGCCTCGGCCATGAAAGCCGCCCCGCCTTCCTGGCGACAGCCGATGAAGCGGATGCGGTCACGGTGTTCGTGAAAGCCGTCGAGGACCGCCAGGTAGCTTTCGCCCGGCACGCCGAAGACGGTCTCGACGCCCTGCGCGATCAGGGCCTCGACGAGAAGATGGCCGGCGAGCCGGGAACGGGCGGGCGGGTCGGGCTGGATCATGGGGTCGACGAGAGCCGAAGGGTCCTGGGAGTGTCGCACCGCCGATGCGCGGGAATCAACGCGCCAGCTCGGCGCCCCGGTTCGCGAGCCGGTCGGCCCGTTCGTTGCCGGCGTCGCCGGAGTGGCCCTTCACCCAGCGCCACTGCACCGCATGCAGGTTCCGCAGCGCGTCGAGCCGCTGCCAGAGCTCGGCGTTCTTCACCGGCTTGCGGTCGGCCGTCATCCAGCCGCGCTGCTTCCAGCCGTGAATCCACTCGGTGATGCCCTTCCTCACGTATTCGCTGTCGGTGTGGATGGTGACGTCGGAGGTGCGCTTGAGCGAGGCGAGCGCCTCGATCACCGCCGTCAGCTCCATCCGGTTGTTGGTCGTCATCGGTTCGCCGCCGAAAAGTTCCTTCTCGTGCTCGCCGCTCGAGAGCCAGGCGCCCCAGCCGCCGCGGCCGGGATTGCCCTTGCAGGCGCCATCGGTGTAGATCGTCACCGTCGGCCGCTGGATGGCCGCCACCTCGCTGTTCATTCTGTCGTCACCTTCTGGGGTTCCTGTTCCCGTTCGCGCCTCGGTTCGCGTTCCGGGATCACCGGCCGGAAATTCGCGACCACCGGCGCCGCCGCGGCACGCGACTGGCGCCGCTGCGCCCGCACCAGGCCGACCAGCCGCATGCCGCGCACGCGCTTGACCGCCACCACGAAATACACCGCGCCGAAGACGGGCCACCAGCGTTCGCCGGACCGATCGGCCCAGTCGAAGCGGTCCAGCCAGGTCTGGCTGCGCACCGGCGGACGGTAGCAGCCGAAACGGCCATCCTCCACCTCGAAGCTCAGCAGGCGCAACCAGTCGCGCAGGCGCCGGTAGCCCATGAATTCACCGTGGCCCGGGAGGAAGAGATCGCGGCGCGCGGGCACGCCGAAGCGCCTGCGCCAGCGCCCGAACCACTGGCGCAGCCCCCAGAGGCTCGAGGGATTGAAGCCGACGATCACGACGCGGCCCTCCGGCACCAGCACCCGCTCGACCTCGCGCAGCGCCAGGTGCGGGTCGCGCGCGAGTTCGAGGGCATGCGGCAGCACGACCAGGTCGAGGCTGTTGGTGTCGAACGGCAGCGCATCGAAGTCGCAGCGCAGCGAGATGCCGACACGCGGCAGAGGCGCCTCGGCCGATGCCGTCGGCGTCGTGGCCGACTCGGTCGAGAGCCAGCGGTGCGGCATCCGGTTGGCGCGCAGGGCGTCGAGTTCGGGCAGACCGAGCTGCAGCGCATGAAAGCCGAAGAGGTCGGCGACGGCGGTGTCGAGATGCGCCTGCTCCCAGGCCAGGACGTAGCGGCCGACAGGGGTATTCATCCAATCGGTCAAACCTATAATCGCGCCTTCCGCCATGAACCTGACCGCCCTGCCCGCTTTCAGCGACAACTACATCTGGATGTTCCACGATGGCCGGCACGCCGTCGTTGTCGATCCGGGCGAGGCCGAGCCCGTGCTGGCAGCGCTCGAAGCCCGTCGACTGGTGCTCGCGGCGATTCTAGTGACCCACCATCACGCCGATCATGTCGGCGGCGTCGATGCGCTGCGCGCGGTGCTGCAGGGGCCGGTGTATGGCCCCGCCGGCGAACGAACGCCCGAGCCGCGGGTGGCCGTTGCCGGTGGCGACCGGATCGAGGTGCTCGGCCGCGAATTCGACGTGATCGACGTGCCCGGCCACACCCTGGGGCACATCGCCTTCTACGCTGCCGACCTGGGGGATGACCGAGGAGACGCTGAAAGAGCCGCCGAAAGAGACGCCGAGCCGGTGCTCTTCTGCGGCGACACGCTCTTTTCCGCCGGTTGCGGCCGTCTCTTCGAAGGCACGCCGGCGCAGATGCACGATTCGCTGTCGCGGCTGGCGGCGCTGCCCGGGTCGACGCGGGTCTGCTGCGGGCACGAGTACACGCTCGCCAATCTGCGCTTCGCCCAGGCCGTCGAGCTGGACCTGCGCCCGTGGTTCGGCTCGCACCC
>CAZZWY010000329.1:3990-5277 GCA_964657785.1 uncultured Acetobacteraceae bacterium | reverse complement strand
GGAGCAGGACCGTTCGCGCTGGAACCGCGACGCCATCGCCGAAGGCTGCGCGCTCGCCGAAGCGGCGCTGTCGCAGCGCGGATTCGGCGCCTACGCGCTGCAGGCCGCCATCGCCGCGCTGCACGCCGAAGCGCCCGCCACCGACGCGACCGACTGGGCGCAGATCGTCGGCCTCTACGACGTCCTGCTGCGCATCGAACCCAGCCCGGTGATCGCGCTGAACCGCGCCGTCGCGGTGGCGATGCGCGACGGTCCCGAGGCCGGCCTGGCGCTCGTCGAGCCGCTGCTGCCGGCGCTGCGCGGCTACCACGCCGGCCCGGCGGCGGCCGCCGACCTGTGCCGCCGTGCCGGCCGGCTGCGCGAGGCCGAGGCGCACTACCGCGCCGCGGCAGCGCTGGCCCGGCAGGAACCCGAGCGCCGCTTCCTGCTGCGCCGGCTGGCCGAGACCCAGCAGAAAAATTGCGCCGGCGCTGTCGATTTCCGGGCGTCCCGTTCGACTGCATCCTGACGGCCGATCGGTCCGTTCACCCGTTCGCACCAGGAGCCCTTCGATGACGACCACCCTGACCCCCTACCTCAGCTTCGCCGGCAATACCCGCGAGGCGTTCGCGTTCTACGAGCAGGCGCTCGGCGCGAAGATCGAGGCGATGTTGCGCTACGCCGACATGCCGCCCATGCCTTCCGCCAACGCCCCCGCCGAAGGCTGCGGCGAAGGCGGCCCGCCGAGCGGCGACGGGATCGCGCACGCCTGCCTGCAATTGCCCGGCGGCCCGATGCTCTTCGCCGGCGACACGCCGCCCGGCCTGCCGTACGACGGCGTCAAGGGTGTGATGCTGGCGCTGCAGTACCCGACCATCGACGAAGCCCACGGCGCCTTCGCCGCGCTGTCGCAGGGCGGCAAGGTGACGATGCCGCTCGCGCCGTCGTTCTGGTCGAAGACCTTCGGCATGCTGACCGACCGCTTCGGCGTCAGCTGGGCCGTCAACGGCGAACCGATCGCGTTCCCGTGAAGTACCTGTGCCTGGTCTACCTCGATGCCGAGCACTGGGCGGCGTGCAGCGACCCCGAGTGCGCCGACTACGCCCAGCTGCTCGCCGACCACCGCCAGCTGCTCGCCGCCGAGCCGCTGCACCCGGTCCACACCGCCACCACGGTCCGGGTGCGGGGTGGCGAGGTGACCTTGTTCGACGGCCCGTACGCCGAGACCAAGGAGATGCTCGCCGGCTTCTACCTGGTCGAGGCGAACGACCTGAACGCGGCGATCGAGCTGGCGGCGGGCATTCCGCC
>CAZZWY010000329.1:0-3980 GCA_964657785.1 uncultured Acetobacteraceae bacterium | reverse complement strand
CAGCATCGAGGTGCGGCCGGTGCGCGAGCTGCAGACGGGCGGCTGACGCCGCCGTCCGGCGGCGCCGTTCAGGCCGCCCCGGCGCCCGTCGGGCAGGCTGCTGCGCCATCCGCGCCGAGGGCTGGCGGCATCCCGATCCGCGGGATGCCGCGCCTGCCCGCCTCAAGCGCCGGCGATGTCCGACAGCGTCAACTGCTGCGCCCGCATGATGTTGCGGATCTGGACGACCACTTCGAGGCGCGCACCGTGCTCGAGGTTGAAAAGCTCGTTTTTCAAGGCGCGAAGCTCGGCCTCCCGGCTTTCGATCAGCTGCTGCAGTTCGGTTAGCGTTCGCGGCCGCTGCGGTTTCACCCATCCGTGCGGTGTCTCGTCGATCATCCTGTGGCTCACCTTTTCAAAGTCCCGCGGATATTATTTGACCGCGAACGGGTCACTCAAGCGCGGGAAACGACATTCTGGTCGAAGACGGCGATCGGCGGCGCGCCGAACACCGCAGACGGGCCAGCGTCGATCCACCCGTCGCCGCGTTCATGCCTCGAGACCGCCGCGCCGGTACTCGACGACGACCAGCGCCCGCTTCAATAGAAGCCGACCCGACGACGATAGCGGTCCGCCCGCTCGGCGTCATGGCCTTCGGCGTCGAAGTCCCCACCGCGGATCGCGCGGTGAACCTGCCCGCCCGTCGGCATCGTGGACGGGTCCACGAAGCGCTGCGGGTCCCACAGGTGCGAGCGGAGAAACGCCTTCGAGCACTGCGTGTAGGCCTCGTCGATGTCGACGAGCACCCCGAGCAGCGGGGGCTTGCCCTCGACGGCGCAAGGGGCGAGCAGCGCCGCGTCGACCGTCACCGTGGCGCGGCCGTTCACCCGGAAGGTGTCGGCGACGCCGGGGACGACGAAGATCAGGCCGATGTGCGGGTTCGCGAGGATATTGCGCAGCGAATCGGCGAGCCGGTTGCCCGGGCGTTCCGGGACGAGCAGGGTGCGGTCGTCGAGGATGCGCACGAAGCCCGGCGGGTCGCCGCGGGGGCTGACGTCGCAGCGGCCCGCGGCGTCGCTCGTGGCCACGCACAGGAAGGGCGAGCGCTCGATGAAGAGCCGCGTCATCGGGTTCAGGCGGTCGCTGATCTTGGTGGGGGTCAGCTCGGCGGGTTCGCCGATCAGCGCCCGCAGCTGGGCGACGGTGGCGACGGTGTGGGCGGTGCGCGGATGTGCTGGTGCGGGAACCATCGGTGGGCCTCGGCGACTCGACTGCGAGCCGGCATTATCGCGCCGGGCCGCCGGTGGTCGTCGCGTCGGCGCCTGCGCACGCTTTCACGCTTTGCAGATTCGAGGCTTCCTGACGCTGCGACCACGCGTTCGGCCGCTTCCCTCGGCAGATCTGCAGCCGCAGGCGCCGCTGCGCCCGGGCCAACCGCCTGGCCTAGGCGTCTGACGGTGTCACCGACAGCGCCACGACCGCAGCCCCGGCGGTGACGACCAGCGCGTCTTCGATCAGTCCGCTGGGGGTCTGACCGATGCGCGCCATGGCCCGCTTGCGACCGGCGAGGGTCGCGTAGGCGAGCGGGACGGCGGTGGCGACCGCGACCGCTGCGCCGGCCCGCTCGCGACCGCGTGGCGCCAGCGCCGCGCCGGCGATCGCGGCGCTCATGACGCGCGCCAGGAGGCCCAGGAAGACGGTCCGGTCGGGGGCGGTCTTCATCTTGTCGGCGAGCAGCTCGCCGACCCCCATCGCCAAGGCACCGTACTTGACGAGCGGCCGGTCCAGGAGCATGAGTTTCCCCGGCGTGCTGCAGCCGGCGATGCGTGCCGCTGCGAGGCTGGCCATCGGCGTCATCGATCGCGCGCTCGCGACAGCGCCGATCAGCGCGGAAGGGACAAGGCTTCGATCGTTCATCTGGCGGCTACCCGTGCTTGTGAGGAATGTCTCCGGCGGCCAGTCAGGATCGAGCGTTGGCAGCCGTGACCGGCAGAGTAAACCACGCCCGTGCACGAACGGGTGCAGCGCCTTCCCGGACGACAAGGCACGGTGTCTTGCCTGGCGACCTCGGTCTTCTGCCGCCGACGCACGTGAACGAACGCGGCGGACCGCCGGTCCGGCGTCGCGCCTCGCGCGGCAGCCGCGGAGGCTCAAGACTCGACGACGGCAGCCGCCACACCGACCCCGGCGATGCGCAATGCCAGCGCGGCAGCAGGGATCGGGCGGCCGGCACGCGCGCGCTCAGGCGGTGCCGGCGAGCAGCTCGCGCAAGGCGTCCGTGACGGCGTCAGGTCGCTCGAGCGCGAACGACGTGAACGGGTGCGCGGCCCCGAGGGCGGCGGCCTGGGGCTGCCACAGCCCCTCGTCGCTCGTCAGCCCCGGCAGGGCGAGGATGGGAAGACCGGCCATCGCACGAGTATGCCCGCTCCGCCCGGCGCGCACCCTCAGGCGAGCGCGCGCGGCAGCACCAGCGTGAAGACGACGCCATCCTCGACATTGGCGGCCATCACGGTGCCGCCCATCTTCGCCATGTAGGTGCGGGCCACGAAGAGGCCCTGGCCGCGCTGGCCGAGCGCCGCGGCGTCCGGCGCTTCGGACACGCCGTACTCGAAGATGCGCTCGAGCATGCCGTCGGCGATGGCCGCGCCCTGGTTGTGGATCGACACCCGCGCCCCGCCGGCGTCGGCTTGCAGGGCGATGCGGATCGGCGTGCCCGGCAGCCGATGCCGCTCGGCGTTGCGCAGCACATGGCTCACGACGTCCTCCAGCGAATGTTCGTGGGCCCGCACCGGCAGCGGCTCGCCGGCGGGCGCGTACTCGACGCCGTCGATGCCGATGTAGTGCGCATTGCTCGCCACGTGGCCGAGGAAGACATCGAGGTCGAGGGTGTCGAGCGCCAGCGTCGTCGCCGCGAACGCCTCGCTCGGCGAGGCCTGGCCGTAGAGCACGCCGACCGCCTGCTGCATGCGGGCGATGTAGCGCCCGCTCGGATCGCCCGGCGCGCCGTGCAGCGCCATCAGGCTCTGCAGCGGGCTCATGATCTCGTGGCCCACCGCATGCCACTGGTCCTGCTCCTGCTGCGTGCGGATCTGCTCGCGGCGCACGTCTTCGTTGACGCGCTGCAGCAGGTCGTTGAGGCCGCGCGCCAGCACCGCCAGTTCGTCGCCGCCGCGCAGGTCGGTGAGGTCGATGCCGACCTCGCCGCCGCCGCGAACGCCGAGCGACACCGCCGCCGCGCGCTTCGTCAGCAGCGTGATGCGGCGGATCACGAAGAGCTCGATCACCGCCCAGGTGAGGGTGACCGCGAGCAGCATCGCGCCCACCGTCCAGGCCAGGCGGGTCGCGACCGCCGCCAGCGCGGTGTTGACCGAGCGGAGGTCGCCGCCGAGCACGACGTCGAAGCGGCCGAGCGCGGTGTCGATGCGCTCGCGCGCCACCACCGGCGCGTCGAAGCCGTCGACCGGCAGGCGGTGGATGAGCTGCGCGATCCACGGCGCGATCGGCTCGTCGCCGAGGCGCGCGCCCGTCAACGTGATCAGCGGCGCGGGCGCCCCGGCGCGCTGGACCGTCAGGCGTTCGCCGGGCAGGAGCAGCGCGCGCACCTCGTCGAGCGAGAAGGGCCGCACGGCGCCCGGCGTGTCGCTGTCGAAGAGCGGCGGCGCCTCGCCCGGCGCCAGCAAACGCAGCCGGACCGACAGGCGGTCGAGATCGGGCGGCGGCCAGACCGGGGTCTTCGCCGCCAGCGCGTCGCGGAACACGTCGACGGGCAGCCGGATCGAGAGGAAGCTGCGGCGCACGCAGGCTGGCATCTCGGCGCCGGCCTCCAGGCAGCGCCCTTCCTGCCACAGCCAGCCGCGGAAATCGCGCACCGGCCGCACGCCCGCCGCCAGCGGCGCATCGCCGGCGTAACCGGTGAGCCGGCCGGCGCCGAGGTTGGCGGGACGCGCCTCGGGGCTCAGCTCGTAGGGCGCGATCCAGCGGCTCGTCTGGCCGCGGTAGTC
>CAZZWY010000328.1:0-5288 GCA_964657785.1 uncultured Acetobacteraceae bacterium | reverse complement strand
GGCGGGGCACCTCCTCAAGACGCAGCTGCTCGAGCCGCACTGGGAGAAGAAGGCCGCCGAAGTCGTGGCGCTGGAACGGGCGACGCTCTACGGCCTCGTGATCTACAGCAACCGGCGCATCAATTTCGGCAACGTCGACGCGGTGGCGGCGCGCGAGATCTTCATCCGCGAAGCGCTCGTCGCCGGCGAGTGGGACACGAAGCTGCCCTTCGTGGCGGCGAACCGCACGCTGATCGCGCAGGTCGAGGAGCTCGAGCACAAGTCGCGCCGCCAGGACGTGCTGGTCGACGACGAGCTGATCCATGCCTTCTACGACAGCCAGGTGCCGCCCGACGTGTGCAGCGGCCACACGCTCGAGCGCTGGTACCGCGAGGAGGTTCGCCGCCGGCCGCAGTTAATGATGCTGACCCGTGACGAACTGATGCGTCACGAAGCGGCCGGCATCACCAGCGCGGCGTTCCCGAAGACGATCCGGCTCGGCGGTGTCGACTGCGCCGCGAATTACCTGCACGAGCCGGGCGACCCGAAGGACGGCGTGACGGTGACCGTCCCGATCTACGCGCTCAACCAGGTCGACGAGGAACGCTGCGAATGGCTCGTGCCCGGCATGCTGTCGGCCAAGGTGCTGGCCCTCGTGAAGACGCTGCACCAGCGGCCGCGCTCGCGCCTGGTGCCGCTGCCGGACTACGTCGAGCGCTTCGTCGCGCAAGTCGAATTCGCCCGGGGCAGCCTGCTCGAGGCGCTGCTGAAAGACGTTCGCGCCGCGACCCAGGTCGACGTCAAACGCGCCGATTTCAAGCTCGAGCAGCTGGCGCCGCACCTGCTCATGAACGTCCGCGTCGTCGATGAACACGGGCGGCAGCTCGGCACCGGGCGCAACGTCGCCGGGTTGAAGGGCGAGCTCGGCGGCCTGGCACGATCGGCGTTCCAGGCGCTCGCGGGTCTGAAACTCGCGTCGACCGCGGCGGCGGTGGTGCCGGCCGCAGCGCAATCGGCAGCCAAGGGCGAGCGCCTGGCGGCGGCCGCCGAACCGCGCGCCCAGGCGCCCTCGAAGGCGTACGTCGACTGGACCTTCGGCGAACTGCCCGAGCTGATGGAGATCAGGAAGGGCGGCCAGGCGCTGATCGGTTTTCCCGCACTGGTCGACAAGCTCGCACACGTCGAGATCGAGGTCTTCGACGAACCCGACACGGCGCGCCGCCTGCACCGGGCGGGGCTCCGCCGGCTCGTCGCCCTGCAGATCCGCGACGCGCTCAAGCACCTCGAGAAGAACATTCCCGACCTGCAGAAGATGTCGGTCGGCTACCTGCAGATCGGACGCAGCAGCGAGGAACTCCGCGAGCAGATCATCGCGCTGGCCCTCGACCGCGCCTTTCTCACCGACCCGCTGCCGACGGACGCGGCGGCCTTCGCCCGGCGCATCGAGGAGGGCCGGTCGCGCCTGACCTTGATCGCGCACGAGGTCGCGCGCTGCGCCGCCGGCGTTCTGCTCGAGTACAGCGCCGCGCTGCGGAAGCTGAAGGACACCCGCCCGCCGAAGGAGGTCGCCGACGACCTCGCCACCCAGCTCGCGCGGCTGATGCCTGCGCGCTTTCTCACCGAGACGCCGTGGCCGCAGCTCGCCCACCTGCCGCGCTACCTGAAGGGCGTGTCGATGCGGCTCGACAAGTGGCGAGCCGACCCGGCGCGCGACGCCCAGCGCCTGGCGGAGCTGCGCCCGCTCGACTCACGCTACTGGCGCAGCCTCGCGGAGCAACGCGCGGCGCGCGACTCCCGGCTCGAGGAGTTTCGCTGGTTGCTCGAGGAGCTGCGCATCAGCCTCTTCGCGCAGGAGTTGCGCACGCCGCAGCCGGTCAGCGTGAAGCGGCTGGAGAAGGCTTGGGCCCAGCTGGTTTCCTGAGTCGGTGGCAACCGTTCGGTGGCCGGGCGGCTAAAGTGTTCGCATGCGAATCGAAAGCCTGAAGAAATGGGTCCTGGTGCCGGACACGCCGGCACAGGTCGAGGACGTGGTGCGGCAGTGCCGGCGCATCGTCAACCGGCGCGCGCTGATGGCGGCGGGCGTCTCGGTCGTCCCGATCCCGGGGGTCGATTGGGTCACCGACATCGCGGTGCTGATGAAGCTGATCCCGGAGATCAACGAGGCCTTCGGGCTGACGCCGGAGCAGGTCGAGCGTCTGGCGCCCGATCGGCAGGTGGTGGTCTACAAGGCGATCTCCGCCGGGGGCGGCATGCTCGTCGGCCGCCTCGTCACGCGCGAGCTGGTGATGAAGCTGCTCAAACTCGTCGGCGTGCGGCTGACGGCGCAGCAGGCCGCCAAGTACGTGCCGATCGCCGGCCAGGCGGTCTCGGCGGCCCTCACGTACTCGTCGCTGCGCTTCGTCTGCGAGCAGCACATCCAGCAGTGCGTGGCGGTCTCGCGCCAACTCATGCTCGAAGCTCCTTTGTCGGCGCATCGCCACCCTGGGTAGAATGTGGCGTTCGGGGCGTAGCGCAGCCTGGTAGCGCAACTGGTTTGGGACCAGTAGGTCGCGAGTTCGAATCCCGCCGCCCCGACCACCAAGAACCACCTCGCCAGGGCGCCCGTCTCTCCAGCGCCGTCGCGGTCCCTCCCGGGCCGCTTGCAGCCCGTAGCTCAACTGGATAGAGCACCGACCTTCTAAGTCGGATGTCGGGGGTTCGAGTCCCTCCGGGCTGGCCAAATATTGGTTTCAAGGCGTCTCAGGAGAGCCCACTATGGCTCGTTCTCATTGGCCCGTCGGCGATTCCCGCGAACCCGGGTTGGCAGACCCCGACGCCTCTGACGCTCGACGACATTCGACGTATCCTGGACTCGTTCGCGCTCGGCGCACGACGCCTCGCGCCTGCGGGGTTCAAGGCACTGAACATCCACGGCGCGCACGGCTACCTGATTCACAGTTTTCTCTCGCCGATCTCCAACACGCGCACGGATGTTTACGGAGGTGATCTTGAGGGGCGTATGCGGTTCGCGCTGGATCTCGCGGAAGCGGTCAGCGCCGAGTGGCCGTCCGACCTTCCGATCTTTTATCGGCTCTCGTGCATCGACGATTTGCAGGACGGATGGACCATCGAGGACACGTTGTTCCTGGCGCGCGCGTTGGGCGCGCGCGGAATTGACGTGATCGATTGCTCCTCGCGAGGTCTTGGTCCGCGTGGCACTTTGGCGACTGCCGCACAAGGCGAGGGGTTCCAGGTGCCGTTCGCAGAGCGTGTACGCGCCGAGACCGGTATCAAGACCATGGCGGTCGGACTGATCAGGACCCCGACCTTCGCCAATTCCGTGGTTCAGGACAGGGACGCGGATTTCGTGGCTATTGCTCGCGAGGCCCTGTTCAATCCACACTGGGCGCTGCATGCGGCAATCGCACTCGGCCACGGTCCGAAATACACGAAGTGGCCGAATTCCTACGGCTGGTGGCTTGCCCGCAGAGCGCGGACGGCGCCCGCGGTCCAGTAGGTTCGAAAAAAGGCAAGGCGCCGCCAAGAGTTTAGCGGTGACCTCGAATGGCGTTGGTAATGGCGCCGGCGCAGTCCAACACCATTGGGCCCAGCTTGGCAATGAGTTCTTCGGAAGCCCAGCGGCTGGCAGGCGCGATCAGGTTGACTGCAGCGATCGATCTGCCGCTCGCGTTGAAGACAGGTGCGCCGACGTTCATGTGCCCCAGGTAGTACTCCTCGTAGTTGGTCGCGAAGCCACGGCCGCGCGCCTCTTTGACTAAGGGGAAGATTTCGGCGACATCGGTCTTGGTGTGTATCGTGAGCGGTTTGCGGTTCTCTGCTTCGAGGATCCTCATCGCTTCGTCGTCGCTGAGGCCCGACAGGTAAGCGCGGCCCGCAGCTGTGCAATACATGGGCATGCGGCTGCCGATGGTCATGTGGGCGACGATGGGCTTGCGGCTGGTGAAGGTCGCCACGTAGATCATCTGGCTGCCGCAAGGCTCGGTGAGCGAAACGGTCTCGTCACAGGCGCTGTTCGCCGCCGAAAGAATCGGGTTGGCGCAATCGATCAAGGGGTTGGTCTCGAGGTAATTGCAGCCGATCTCCATGACTTTGTTGGCCAACTCGTAGCGCCGAGTGAACTGGTCCTTCGACAGATAGCCGAGCGACTCCAGCGTGAACACGACACGCTGCGCGGAGCTGCGAGTGATGCCGACACGCTCGCCGATCTGGCTGATGCTCATCGAGCGGCCGTTCGCGCCGAACGCGGCCAGGATCGCCAGCCCCTTTTCGATCGACTGATTGAACATCGGCGTCGCGCGCGCCTCGTTTTCTTCCTTCATCGAGTCTCCTTCGGTCTAGTTACTTTTTAATCGGAATGCGATCACTGTGATCGTTTACAGATCATATGTGCATGCATAAACTGATTTGCGCGTTACAAGCGATTCACAAAACCGCAGATCGATTCTATGTGCCTCCTGGGGCATGACGGTGTCGATCGCCTGTCAGTCTTAGAGAGGGATATGCCGTGAAAGTCGGAGTTGAAGTTGGCGGGACCTTCACGGATCTCGTCGCACTGAGCAACGGGGAAGTGCGGGTCATCAAAGTGCCGAGCACACCGCACTCGCCGGATGTCGGCGTCGTCAATGCGCTCCGTGAGGCAGGGATCGACTTTTCGTCGATCAGGGACTTCGCGCACGGATCGACCGTCGCAACGAACGCGGTGCTGGAACGTAAGGGAGGACGCGTCGCGTTCGTCGCGACCGACGGCTTCCGCGACATTCTTTTCCTGCAGCGGCACGATCGTAAGCAGATCTACGATCTCCACTACCGCAAGCCGCAGCCACCGGTCCTGCGGCGCGACTGCTTTGAAGCGGTGGAGCGCGTCCTGGCGGACGGCACGGTCGAAAAAGAACTGGACGAGAAACTCTTTCGAGCCAACGTCCTGCCGAAGTTGGCGGAAGGTGGTTACGACGCGATCGCAATCTGCCTGATCAATGCCTACAAGAACAACTCGCATGAGAAGCGTTTGGCAGCACTGATCGCCCAGGCATTGCCCAACGTTGTCGTCACGAGTTCGCACCAGGTGGCACGCGAGTTCCGGGAATATGAACGTGCCAGCACCGCAGCGTTGTCGGCGTTCGTGCAGCCGGTCATCGCCGGTTACCTCGGTCGGCTGACGAATTCATTGGCGCAGGAGGGTTTCAAGGGACGCTTTTCGGTCATGCAGTCCAACGGCGGTCGACTCCCGGCCGACGCCATGCAAGAAAACGCCATCAGTGCGCTGTTCTCGGGTCCGGCTGCGGGCGTCGTGGGAGCTGTCAGGCAGGTCG
>CAZZWY010000327.1:0-5301 GCA_964657785.1 uncultured Acetobacteraceae bacterium | reverse complement strand
AATTCTTACGGCTCGCGCCGCGGCAACCACGACGTGATGGTGCGCGGTACCTTCGCCAACGTCCGCATCAAGAACCTGATGATCCCGGCTGGCGCCGACGGCTCGCGCGAGGAAGGCGGCGTGACCTTGTTCCAGCCGTCCGCCGAGAAGATGTTCATCTACGACGCCGCGATACGCTACATCGCCGAAGGCACACCGACGGTGATCTTCGGAGGTGAGGAATACGGCACCGGCTCCAGCCGCGACTGGGCGGCCAAGGGCACGCAGCTTCTCGGTGTGAAGGCGGTGATCGCGCGCAGCTTCGAGCGCATCCACCGCAGCAACCTCGTCGGCATGGGTGTACTGCCGTTGCAGTTCACGGGCAGCGACTCCTGGCAGTCGCTCGGCATCGAGGGCAGCGAGTCGTTCGACATCGAGCTCGCCAACGAGGTGAAACCGCAGCAGGCGGCGACGCTCGTCGTTCACGCCAGCAAAGGGGCACCGCGGCGCATCCCGCTCGTCCTGCGGATCGATACCGCTATCGAGGTCGACTACTACAAGCACGGCGGCATCCTGCCGTTCGTGCTGCGGCAATTGCTGGCCGCCTGAGTCGCTCGCGGCCGGGACGTGATCAGCGAGCGGCCCAAGCCGCGGGGTCGAAGCCGACGGTGATCACGCCGTTCGGCCACTCGACGACCGGGCGCTTGATGACGCTCGGCGAATCGAGCATCACCGCGGCCGCGCTCGGCCGGTCGACGACACCCTCCCGCGTCGTTGCGTCCAGTGCGCGCCAGGTGGTTCCACGGCGATTCAGCAGCGCCTCCCAGCCGAGGGCATCGAGCCAGGTGTCGAGGCGCGCCGCAGGAACGCCAGCCCTGCGAAAATCATGGAACGCGACCTCGATACCGCGACCAGCGAGCCAGGCGCGGGCTCGTCGGACCGTGTCGCAGTGGGCGATGCCGTAGAGCGTCATCGATCTCAATCCCGGCCACTCGGGCCGTCGCAGGCCGGGTCCCAGCTCTTGTTCGCATCGAGCACCGTGCCGGCATCGGCGATCGACACCCGATACCAGACGCAGTCGCCGTCGGCGAAGCGGTAGTTCCAGACCTTCAGATGCTGGCGCCCGACCGCATCGATCTTGACCGGGCGCCCGAAGTTCAGCAACACGCCCTGCGATGTCATGCCGGGCGTGATGGTCGCGAGATGGGCCTCGGTCAGCACCTGCTGCGAGGCCGTCAGCTTGCCGCTCGCATCGAAATCGAGCATGTAGGTCTGCTTGGCGAACGACCCCATCGCGAATTCGAGCCGCCTTCCGCCGTCGGGCAGGGAATACTCGCCGGTCGGCCGGGCGGCGGAATGGCGCACGTCGTCGAGCGACGTGCCGAGCGGAACCGCGCCGGGCGCGAGCAGCGCGCAGCCGTGGAGCGCGGCGACCAGGAGGGCTATTCCAGGGCCGAACCAGCGCAGACATCGTGGCGTCATGAATCCTCCTGCAAATCCTGTAAACGCAGAGCCGTGCGCCGATTCTGACTCGGTCACCGGGGAAGCGTTCCGCGCGCGCCGGTCCCTAGAATCGGCATCATCCTTCCTCGGACCTTCGACATGCCAGCCACCGTGCCTTTCGTGCAGTCCCTCGCCCACGGCATTCACGTGATCGACACCGGCTTTCACCGGCCGATGTTCGATGCGAGCTACCTGATCGTCGAAAACGGCCGCGGCGCGTTCGTCGACGCCGGCACCAACTACTCGGTGCCGCGCCTGCTCGGGGCGCTCGAGGCAGCCGGGCTCGCGCCGGACGCGGTCGACTACGTGATCGCGACCCACGTGCACCTCGATCACGCTGGCGGCGTCGGCCTGCTGATGCAGCACCTGCCCCGCGCGACGCTCGTCGTGCACCCGTTGGGCGCACCGCATCTGATCGATCCGTCGCGCTTGCTGAACGGGGCGCGCGCGGTCTACGGCGACGAGGAAGTCGCGCGCTCCTACGGCGAGGTGATCGGCGTGCCGGCCGAGCGCGTCCTGCGGACCGAGGACGGCTTCGTGCTCGACTTCGCCGGGCGGCCGTTGAAGTTTCTCGATACCCCCGGTCATGCGCGCCACCATCATTGCATCTGGGACGAGCGCAGCCGCGGCTTCTTCACCGGCGACACCTTCGGCCTCTCCTACCGCGAATTCGACACGGCCGTGGGAGCCTGGCTGATGCCGACGACCACCCCGGTCCAGTTCGAGCCCGAGGCGCTGCGCCGGTCGGTGGGGCGGCTGCTCGATTACCAGCCGGAGCGGATGTACCTCACGCACTACGGCGAGGTCGTCGACGTGCCGCGCCTCGCCGGTCTCTTCCATCGTCAGCTGGAGGCGATGGTCGAACTCGCGCTGTCGCTGAAGTCGGAAGACAACCGCCATGCCCGGCTCGTCCGAGGACTGACCGAGATCCAGCTCGGTTCATTGGAAGCGCATGGCGTGGCGCTCGGCGAGGACCGCGTCGCCGAACTCCTCGCGCTCGACACCGAGCTCAACGCCCAGGGGATCGGCGTCTGGCTCGACCGCAGGAATCGCTGAGCCGGCTAGACCGCGTCACGTTCCCGGCTCGTTCATCTTTTCCATGCACTGATCGATCAGGTCGTGCAGCCGGGCGACGTTCGACTCGCCGAGCTTCGAATTCAGCGCGGCCTGCGCGCGTTTCCATTCACGCTGGGCTTGGCCGCGCTTCGCGAGGCCGGCAGCGCTGATCGCCACGATGCGGCTTCGCCCGTCCGCCCCCGGCCCCGCATTCACCCAGCCTTGCGCGACCAGCGGCTGGAGGTTTCGCGTCAGCGTGGAGGCGTCCATCTGCAGCGCTTCAGCCAGATCGCCCGGCCGCATCGCCCCTTTGGCCATCAGCACCGAGAGCAGGGAGTACTGCGTCGTCTTCAGGCCGGCCGCGGCGAGGGTGCGATCGAAGTGCTGGCTGACCCGCCGCGAGAGCTGCCGGACCCTGAGTGCCGTGCACCCGCGTGGTGGACCGGAGGCGGGGCGCGGCGGCGGATCGATACGTGTCAACATGGACCAGGATTGTAGCTACAATGATTGCAACTACAACTGGAGTTGGAATGACGGTAGCTGGAATCACTGTCGATGCGACGCCGACATCGAGTGGGCTGGGCGACGTCACCGCTCAGTGGGAAGCCGAGGCGGCGGCCCTTCGTCAGCGCCTCGCGCGACCGGGCGTCGCCACGCCCGAGCAGCTCGCGGGCCGAACCGGCTTGCAGGTGTTCGAGGCGATCTTCGCCGGCGACCTGCCGCCCGCGCCGATCGGCGAGACGCTCGATTTCCTGCCGATCGAGATGTCGCCCGGCAGAGCGGTGTTCCAGGGGCGGCCGCAGCTCGGGCACTACAACCCGCTCGGCACCGTTCACGGCGGCTGGATCGCGACGCTGCTCGATTCGTGCGTCGGCTGCGCGGTCCACACCCGGTTGCCGGCGGGCAAGGGCTACACCACCGCCGAGCTGAAGATCAACTACGTTCGGCCGCTCACGACCCGCGTGTCGCTGGTCCGGGCCATCGGCAGCGTCATTCACCTCGGCACGCGGATGGCAACGGCCGATGGCCGGCTCGTCGGCCCGGACGGCAAGCTCTACGCCCACGCCTCGACCACCTGCTTCATTTTCGACGCTCCCTGAAAGCCTTCCGATGAGACTTCTCCACACCATGCTGCGCGTCGGCGACCTGCAGCGATCGATCGACTTCTACACCCGGGTGATGGGCATGTCGTTGATCCGCCGGTCCGAGAACCCGACGCAGCACTATTCGCTCGCCTTTCTCGGCTACGGCACGAACCCCGGGCATGCCGAGCTCGAGCTCACCTACAACCACGGCGTCTCGTCGTACGATCTCGGCAGCGCCTACGGCCACATCGCGATCGGCGTGCCGGACGTCGCCGCGGCGTGCGACAAGATCCGCGCCGGCGGCGGCCAGGTCACGCGCGAAGCGGGCCCCGTCAAGGGCGGCACGACCGTGATCGCCTTCATCACCGACCCGGACGGCTACAAGGTGGAACTGATCCAGCGCCCGGACGAGCAACCCACCGCGGACGCCCTTTCCTCATGATTGCCGACCACGTCAGGGCTAGTCTGAGCCGCCGCGGCATCCACTACGCCTGGGTGATCGCGGCCGTCACCTTCCTCGCAATGCTCACCACCGCCGCGGCGCTCGGGCTGCCGGGCGCGATGTTGCAGCCGCTGAGCCGGGAATTCGGCTGGAGCACCGACCAGCTCTCGTCGGTCTTCGCGGTTCGGTTCGCGCTTTTCGGCCTGCTCGGACCCTTCTCCGCCATCTTCATCGTCCGCTTCGGCCTGCGCCGCATCATGGTCGTCGCGGCGAGCTTCATCGCGATCGCGATGGTGCTCGCGACGCAGGTCACGCAACTCTGGCAGCTCTTCCTGCTGTGGGGCCTGGTGCTCGGTTGCGGCACCGGCCTCACGGCCCTGGTGCTGGGCGCGATGGTCGCGAACCGCTGGTTCACCGAGCGCCGCGGCCTCGTCGTCGGCCTCTTCGCCGCCAGCACCGCGACCGGGCAGCTCATCTTCCTGCCCATCGCCGCCTGGATGATCGAGCACCTGGGCTGGCGCTTCGCGGTCGTGCCGGTCTTCATCGCCTGCGGCATCGTGGCGCTGCTCGCGACCCTCTTCATGCGGGACCAGCCCGGCGATGTCGGGCTGCGGCCCTACGGCGAACCCGAAGGCACGCCGCTCGCCGCCGCCTCCCCGGCGCCTGCCCGGCTCGACTTCCTCGGCCCGTTCCGCGTGCTCGCCGCCGCGGTGCACGACCGGACTTTCTGGATCCTCGCCGGCAGCTTCTTCATCTGCGGCTTGAGCACCAACGGCCTGGTGCAGACCCACTTCATTTCGCTCTGCGGCGACAACGGCATGACGGCCGTGCCCGCGGCCTCGGTGCTGTCGATGATGGGCGCGTTCGACCTGGTCGGCACGACGCTGTCCGGCTACCTGTCCGACCGCTTCGACAACCGCAAGCTGCTCTTCTGGTACTACGGTCTTCGCGGCCTGTCGCTGTTCTGGCTTCCGCACTCGACGTTCTCGCTCTACGGCCTGTCGGTCTTCGCGATGTTCTACGGCATGGATTGGATCGCCACCGTGCCGCCGACCGTCAAGCTCGCGGCACAGCAGTTCGGCAAGGAGCGCGCCGGCATGATCTTCGGCTGGGTCTTCGCCGCGCATCAGCTCGGCGCCGCCGTGGCCGCCTACGGTGCGGGGCTCACCCGAACCTTGCTGCTGACCTACAACCCGGCGCTCTTCACGGCGGGCGCCGCCTGCCTCTTCGCCGCCG
>CAZZWY010000326.1:0-5337 GCA_964657785.1 uncultured Acetobacteraceae bacterium | reverse complement strand
GTCTCCAGCACGCTATCGGTCGGGCCCATCGCCCAAGCGCTCGATGCCGAGGGGGCGCCGATCGGCAGTGCCGGGCAGCAGCTCGACAAGTTGTTCGCCCGTTTCGCCGACGACCTCGCCTGGTGGACCGAGGCGGCCCGCGCACAGCGGGCGCTCAAACCACCACCCTACTGACCCTGCAAGCGCTGGCAGCCGCGGCACTGGGGTCTCATGCAGCCGCAGCGCTGGGGTCTCACATCGGCGGCCGCTTCATCTGGCACGAGGTCGGCTGCGCGCTCACGTACGCGTCCCAGACGACCTCGGAGCGAAAGCCGTAGCCGGTGTTCTCGGCCTGGTGCTTCACGCCGCGGCTGCCCTGCTTGGCCCAGACGCCGTAGTAGATCGGCGCCTCGAGCTGATGATCGGTCTTGCGCATCTCGACTTCGCCGACCGGGGTCTGGGCGCGCATGCCCTCCAGCGCATACGCGACCTTCTTCGGTTCGACCGACTTCGCCTGGCGCATCGCGCTGCGCAGCATGTTCATCGAGTACCAGTGCGACGCGTAGATGAAGTCTTCTTCCGGGTTCTGCTTCTTGTAGGCGACCGCGATCTTCTCGAGTGCGGGTGTGGGCGCGTTGCTGCCCCAGTTCCACATCACGCTGACCTTCTCGACGCCCCACGGGCCGAGCTGCGACGGGATGCCGGGGTTGTTGGCGTTGAAGGTGATGTAGTTGATGTCGAGCCCGAAGTCGCGCGCCGCCTTGAAGAAGAGGCTCAGGTCGCTGCCCCAGTTCGACGTGATGACCGTATCGGCGCCCGACGCGGCGATTTTCGCGATGTAGGGGGCAAAGTCGCGCACGGTCGCGATCGGCACGTAGTCCTCGCCGACAATCTGCACGTCCGGGCGCTTCCTCGCGAGGTAGGCCCGGGAGGCTTTCGCGACCTGCTGGCCATGGGTATAGTTCTGGTTGAAAAGGAACACCTTCTTCACCTCGGGCTTGTTCTTGAGGAACGTGGTGAGGCCCTCGATCTGCATCTCGCTCGACGGATAGAAGCGAAAGTGCCAGAAGCTGCAGCGGTCGTTGGTCAGGCCGGGGTCCATCGCCGAGTAGTTGAGGTAGAGCATTGCGTTCTCGGGCTCGCGGTCGGCCTGCTTGTTGATCGCGTCGACGAGCGCGAAGGCGACGCCCGAGCCACCCCCCTGGGTCACGTAGCGGATGCCCTGGTCGAACGCCGATTTCAGCATCGAGGTGCTTTCCTGCGGCGAGCCCTTGCCGTCGAACGGAACGATCTCGATCTTCGGGTCGGCCTGCGCCGCGGTCGCGTTCATCTGCTCGACCACGGCGCGCAGTTGCCGCAGCGACGCCTGTCCGGCGAGCGCGAACGGCCCCGACAGCACCTCGACGAAGGCGACCTTGACCGTCTCCGCGGCTTCTGCTTTGCCTGGCACCAGTCCGAACGCCGCCAGCGCCGCACTGCAAAGCAGCCCTCGGACGGCCAGGGGCAGGTTGAATTTCCGCATCGATGACTCCAGGATGGTCGAGCCGCCGGCGGCATCCACGCCGTCCGCGGGGAACGCCGCGGGGCGGGGCGCTGTCCGGGTGCATGATAGGAAGCGCCGCGCGGATCGCCTCGAGGGTTTTCCTGTCGGGTTCGTCGCGACGTTCGGCGGCGGGTCGCTTTTGCGATCGAGGTCGCAGAGGTTCGGGTAAGTACCCACGCGCTGACGGCCGCACCCCTGCACCATTATGGATATCTGTAAGACGCGGCACCGATCTGCTCTCGACGGCGCGCCCAGCTTCCCCCGCTCTTCCCCCAGCCCTCTTCCCGCGACGATGCCCATGGCCTCCTCGACCCACGCAGCGGCGGTCCTGAACGGGTCGAGGTCGGCCTTGACGGACCTCATCCACGGCGTGATCGTGCCGCGCCTCTGCGCGACCTCGTCCGCGGGGCGGCTGCCCGCGCGTGCGACGCCGACGACGGAGCTCGCGCGCCTGCTCGCCGCCGCCGATCTGGAGGCCGCGCTCGGTTTCGTCCGGACCGCCCGGCTGCTGGCCGGATCGCTCGGCACGACCGTCTCGACGCTGTTGGAACCCGCGGCGCGCTCGCTCGGCGACCTCTGGCAAAGCGACGACTGCAGCGAGCTCGAGGTGAGCGTCGGGCTGGTCTGCCTGCAGACGATCCTGCGGGAAGCCGGCGCCGCGGAGCCGCGCCGCGAATCGGTCGGCCCGCCCGCGGTGATGGTCGTGCCCCAGCCGGGTGAAGCGCATCTGCTCGGCGCCGCGTTCGACGCCGAGATGCTGTGGCATGCCGGCTGGGACCCGCAGGTCGACTTCCCCCAGACGAGCGCGGCGCTCGACGCGCTCGTCGCCGGGACGTGGGTGGATGCGCTCGACGTCTCGCTCAGCACCTCGTTCCGGCGCGAGCATCGGCTGACGCAGCTCGGCGACACCATCGCCCGGGCGCGTCAGGCGTCGCTGAACCCGGACCTGGTCGTGGTGGTCAGTGGCCGCGTCTTCGGCCCCGACGAGCCCGATGGCGATGCCGCCGAGGCGGCGCGCGGCGTCGGGGCGGATGCGAGCTTCGCGTCGGCATTGCAGGCCGAATCGACCATCCTCCACGCGCTGCAGTTGACGGCGGTCTGCTTCTGATGCGAGCGGAGGCGCCGGTCAGCGGCGCCCCGTCGTCCGAACGCGGTCAGGTCAGGCGCGCCGCGCGGCGACGCTGGACGGCGCAGTGAACCGCGACGACTCGCCCAGGAAGCGGTCGTAGGCAAGGCAGAACGCCGCCGGCAGCTCGAAATAGGGCAGGGCGCCGGCTTCGAACACCTCGAAATGCCAGTTCGGCCGGCCGGCGACGATCGCCTTGCCCTCGTAGTTCGTGAAGTCGCCGCGAACGCCGTGCGACATCCAGACCGGCATCCCGAGCGCTTCGTAGACCGTGTGGATGTCGGCGCTGAAGAGCTGCGCCGACAGGAAGTGAAGCGGCGCGTGGTGCGCGCCGGGCTGCCGCGTCGTCAGGATGTCGTAGCGCCAGAGCGTCTCGTCGATCGCCGCGCTGCCCCAGGTTCGTTTGAGGAAGTAGCGGATCACCGCCGGCGTCGTCAGGCGTCGGAACAGCGCCTCGCCCCAGCAGCGGCCCGGGCCCTGCAACGCGCTGTAGAGCCAGGGCTTGCCGCGGGTGCTGCCGGGCGGCCCGCGCCACGGCTTCATGCTGTTGAACCCGGTCGGGCTGACGAGGGCGAGCGTGCGGTAGCGTTTCGGCGTCTCGCTCGCCGCCCGCGCCAGGTATTCGCACGAGAGCGACAGCGCGAGCGCATCGATCGGCGCCGGGCCGCAGCGCGAAACGATCAGCTGCGCGAGGGCATGGACGGCATCGGTCATCGTCCGCGGCGTGTAGTCGCGGTCGCTCCGGTCGGAGAAGCCGTAGCCCGGCAGGTCGATCGTGAAGACGGTTCGCGTCGAGGCGTAGTGGTCGTGCAGCGGCCGCATCTCGGCCGCGGATGCCGAGGCGTTGATGCTGTGGATCAGCAAGAGCGGTGCGCCCTGGCCGGCGACGTAGACGCTCAGCCGGCCCGCGCCGCCGCCGTCGAACTCGACGCGTTCACCGGCAAGGGCCGGCGGCAGGGCGCTCATCGACCGCCTTTTCGCAGTGTCGACCGCGGGCGGGTGCGGGAGGCTTGGCGACGAGCGGCGGCAGGGGTGCGGCAGGACATGCGCCGGATGATGCCTCGAACCGGCTGTCAGCTTCCAGGACTGGACAAAAACACAGTGATTGGACTAGCATCGAACGCCTCGTCACTGCCCCCGAGTAGCCACATGGACCCTGCCGAATGGACCTGGCGCTGCGCGACCCGCCTGCACCAGCAATGGCCGAACGTCGACCGCATCGACCTCGAGCACGCTGCCGAAGCGCTGCGTCAGGAGACGCGCTGGAGCTCCCTGCCGCCCGATCAGGCGGCCGAGCAGTGGCTGCGTCAGGGCCTGCCGGAAGAGGTGCTGCGGCAGGGTTGATGCCTCGATCGTTGCGCTGAACGCGGGTGGCAGCGGCGGGCTCCCGGAGCTTCATCGGCGTCCAACGCCTATGGCCACTGCTGCGGCAGGACGGTGACCGCGTCATCGTGATGGAACGCGACGGCAACGACTTCGCCGATGCGATGCAGGGCTGGCGCGTCAACATCCATGCGGATCGCGGGCTCGCGGCGCCGTGGCCGGGGAGGGGATGACTGCACCGCCACGAAGGGCGTTCAGCTGGTCGAAGGTCGCCACGGTCACGGTGTGTTCGACGGCACGCGACAGCACAGGGTCCAGGCAGATGAAGGCATCCGCCTGGAGTCGGGTCAGGGCGAGGTATTCCGAGACGAAAGTGTCGGGCCAGCCAAGCTGCTCGGCGATCTTCCAGGCGAGGCGTTGCAAAACGCGGTCCCCCAGCAGGCGGAGGTTCAGGCTCCGCAGGTGATCGAGCTGGCGCTCGGCTGCCTGCCGGTCGAGTTCGCCGCGCTGCACCCGGCCATAGAGCTCCGCCAGTACCTGCGAGCGAATCAGCGTGGGGGCCAGCAACCGGTGCTTCGCCGGCACCACGGCCTTCGCCTGGGCGAGGTGCAAGGCGACATCGGGACCGATCACGAATCTCGTCATGAGTGCCTCCTCGCACGTGCGTTCACTGCCAGTCTACGGAGCCGGTCGTGCGACCGGGTCCAGGCCGGGGTCGGGTGCGGCGCGGGCGTGGTCGAGAATAGGCCGACCGCCGCGAAGACCCTGCTGCCGCCGACCATGAGCCCACCCGTTGCCTCTGCCGCCCTGACGCTTGCCCGGCTCGAGGCGGGAGAACTTCGCGGCACGACCCGCCTCGACCTGCGCGGCTGCGGCCTCACCGGGCTTCCCTCCGCCGTCCTCGATCTCGCCGACACGCTCGAATCGCTCGACGTCTCGGGCAATGCGCTCACCACGCTGCCGGAGGGCCTCGCGCGGCTCACGCGGCTGCACACCGTCTTCGCCTCGAACAACCGCTTCGAGACCTTGCCGCCGGTGCTCGGCCGAATGCCGCGGCTCGACACGCTCGGGTTCAAGGCGAACCGGATCGTCGACGTCCCGGCCTCGGCCATCGCGCCGAGCCTGCGCTGGCTGATCCTCACCGACAACCGCATCGCCGCGCTGCCGTCGACCCTCGCCGACTGCCCCCGGATGCAGAAGCTGATGCTCGCCGGCAACCGGCTCGTCCGGCTTCCCGCGGGCCTTGGCCGGCTGCAGCGGCTGGAACTGCTGCGGCTCGCCGCGAACCGCTTCGAGCGGGCGCGAGACGCGCTGCCCGACGAACTGCTCGCGCTGCCGCGGCTCTGCTGGCTGGCGCATGCCGGCA
>CAZZWY010000325.1:0-5352 GCA_964657785.1 uncultured Acetobacteraceae bacterium | reverse complement strand
ATGAACACCACGTACACCCAGCCGGCCCAGGTACGGACGTAAGTGAAGTCAGTCACCCACACCCGATTGGGTTCATCGGCACGGAATCGCCGGTTCAGCAGGTCCCCGGCACGGATCCCATCGGCAGACGGTACCGTGGTACGAATTCCCCTTGCCCGACGAATACCGTTAAGCCCCAACGTCTTCATCGCACGATCCACCGCGCCGTAAGATACGCCCAGCGCGCCGGTTCGATCGAGGTAGGCCCGCATCTTCACCCGCCCGTATAACCCCTCTGGAGTCATCCGACGCCGCCCGTGGTGTCGACACGCCACGCGACATCGCGCACCGCCTTAACGATGTGGGCGTCGGTGATGGTGCGCGCGGCCGGCCGGCGCGGCCCAGGTGGCCGGCGTGCACGCGCTGTCGATGAACAAGCCGGTCGTGATCGGCAGCTCCACCGGCGGCACCCAGGCGCTCGAGACGGTGCTGACGGCGATGCCCGGCGACGGGCCCGGCATCGCCATCACCCAGCACATGCCCGAGAAATTCACCGCGATGTATGCGCAGCGCCTCGACGGCCTCTGCGCGATGCGGGTGCGCGAAGCGCGCGACGGCGACCGGCTCGAGCGCGGCCTGGCCCTCATCGCCCCCGGCGGCCGCCACATGCAGCTGCGCAAGGCCGGCGGCCAGTATTTCGTGGTGATCGCCGACGGCCCGCCGGTGAACCGCCACAAGCCCTCGGTCGACGTGCTGTTCCGCTCGACCGCGGAATGCGCCGGCAAGGATGCGCTCGGCATCATCCTGACCGGCATGGGCGACGACGGCGCCCGCGGCATGCGCGTGCTGCACGACCGCGGCGCCCGCACGCTCGCGCAGGACGAGGCGAGCTGCGTCGTCTTCGGCATGCCCAAGGAGGCGATCGCGCTCGGCGCGGTCGACGAGGTGCTGTCGATCCGCCAGATGGCGCAGGCGATCACGGCGTTCGACGCCCGCGTCTGAGGCGCCGGGCGAGGGCGACGGCCCCGCGGGCGGTTGCCGCCTGATAATTCTCCCCGGCGGGGAACAGGCGGGCGGCGGGGCACGTGGTTTGCCCTGCCCGGTCGGACCCTGCCTCCAACGCCCTTCCATGCCCTCCTGGCGCTTCGGCTCGATCCGTTCTCAGCTGCTGTCGGTGCTGCTCGCCCTCGGCTTGCCGTTCCTCGGCTATTTCGGGGTCGCCTCGCTGCACGAGGCCCGCGAGGCACGCGCCGAGATGGGAGAGCAGATGCTGGGCCTCGCGCGCGTCACGGCCGCCCGGCTCGACGATCACATCGGCGACATCGTGCAGGTGCTCGCGGTCCTGACGACGGTCGTCGACACCGGCCCGCAGGCCGCCGAACACAACGACGCGCTGCTGCGCAAGCTCGCCACGCGCCTGCCGGCGCAAACGTCGAACGTCAGCGTCTGGACCAACGAAGGGCAGAACGTCGGCACCGTCGATCCGCGCGCGCGCCATGTCGACGTGTCGGGCCGGAAGTTCTTCGTCGACGCGCTGGGCGGCCGCGAGCCGGCGTTCGAAGCCCCTGTCCTGGCGGGGGCCGACGACGAAGCGGTTGGCATCTTCGCCCTGCCGATCGAGCGCGACGGCAAGATTCTCGGCGTCGTCTCGCTCACGACGCGGCTCACGCACCTGCAGCAACTGCTCGCACCCGAGGGCGCCGGTTCGGCCGGGCGCGTCACCACGGTCTCCGATGCCCGCGGCATCGTGCTGGCGCGCTCGATCGACCCCGACCGATGGATCGGCCGGAACCTGCATGAGACGGCGGGCGGTGCCGCGGAGAGCCTCGCCGAGCGCGAGGGCGTGCGCGACGGGCCGAGCGCCGACGGCATCGACCGCATCGCCGGCTTCACGATGGCGACGCGGGTGCCGCTGCTCGTCTACGTCGGCTTGCCGGTCGATCGTGCGCTGGCCGGCGTCAGATCGCGCCTGAGGGACAACCTGACGATGGGCGCCTCGCTGATCGCCCTCGGCATCGCGCTGGCGCTGGCGCTCGCGAGGCGCATCGAGTCGCCGCTGCAGCAGCTCGACCGCGACACCCGGGCCTTCGGCCAAGGCGATCTTTCGCACCGGAGCAGCGTGTTGGGTTTCGCGGAGACGCGATCCCTCGCGTCGACCCTCAACCGGATGGCCGAGGCCCTGCAGCAGCGCACCCGGCTGCTCGAGGCGAGCCAGAGCGAACTCCGGGCGATGCTCGACGCCGACATCGTGGGCATCATCAAGCTCAGGGAAAGGCGCATCGTCTGGGCCAACGCCGGCGCCCAGCGCCTGCTGGGGCATCCGAATCACGAACTGATCGGTCAGAGCACGCGAATCTTCTATGCCGACGATTCGACCTACAAGGAGGTGGGCGATGAAGCGGTCGCGGTTCTGCGGCGCGGCGAAGCCTTCCGCACGCAGCAGCCGATTTGCACGCCCCACCAATCCCGGGTCTGGCTCGACATTCACGCGACCCAGCTTCCCGGCATCGGAACCCCGGAGGTGCTGGCGATGCTGGTCGACATCACTCCGCTGCGCGACGCCGAAGAAGCCCGCGTCCGGGCCCTGTCGCTCGAAGCCGAGAACCGGCAGCTGATCGAGAGCGAACGCCTCCGCAGCACGCTGCTGGCGAACACGTCGCACGAGATGCGCACGCCGCTCAACGCCGTGATCGGCCTCTCGCACCTGCTTCGAAACCGCTCGCCGGCGGCGGACCCGGCCAGGTTCCGGGACTACGTCGAGCAGATCGAGCGCAACGGGCGGCGATTGCTCGCGATGATCAACACCATGCTTGCCCTCGCCCGGACCGATACCGACCGGCTCGAATTCAGACCCGCCCCCGTCGATGTGACGGCCGTGATTCTCGACGCAGTGGACCCGTTCGAGGCCGACGCCCAGGCGCGCAAGATCGTGCTGCGGATCGATTCCGAACCGGGCCTCGGCCATCTCGTCGTCGATCCGGACCGCCTGGCGCAGGTCGTGTCGCACCTGCTGTCGAATGCGATCAAATTCTCCGCCGACGGCGGCGTGGTGACGATTCGCGCCCGGCGGGAGGGGGCCCAGGCGTTCCGGCTGGAGGTCGAGGACCGCGGCATCGGCATCGATGCCGCCGACCTCCCGCGGCTCTTCGAGCCCTTCACCCAACTGAGTGAAGGCAGCACCAAGCGCTACCCCGGGGCGGGCCTCGGCCTGGCCTTGACGCGCCGGATCGTCGAGGGCCAGGGCGGAACGGTGCGCGTCGCGAGCGTCAAGGGCGCCGGCAGCACGTTCACGGTGATCCTGCCCTGCCCGCCCGGCCCCAGAACCTCCGAATGAATCCGGCGTGTCCGAGCGCACCGCCGAAAAGCGCCCGATCGAGCCTGTCCCGAGCCCCGTCGAAGGAGTCTTTCCTGCGGCGAGAATGTGCTAGGCCGAGCAGGCGTTTTCGGGCGGGACGAGCGGGCATGTCGGGTTCGTTCACAGGGTCTTTTACTCCCACGCCGGCGTGACGCGCAGCACCTCGTCGAGCGTGGTGACGCCCTCGGCGATCTTCATCGCGCCGGCCAGGCGCAGCGGCCGCAGGCCGTCGGCCAGCGACTGGCGGCGCAGTTTCTCGGCATCGGGCACGGGGTGGACGAAGGCGCGCGCGGCGTCGCCGATCGTGAGCAGCTCGTAGAGGCCGGCGCGACCGCGGTAGCCCGTCATCCGGCACTCGAGGCAGCCGACCGGCTTGTACGCCTTCACCGCACCGGAGAGCCGCCAGGGCTTGACGACTTCGTCGAGCCGGTCCCGCGTCAGGCCGTCGTCGGGCTGCTTGCAATGCGTGCAGAGCGTGCGCACGAGGCGCTGCGCGAGCACGCCGATGACGGTCGAGCCGATCAGGTAGGGCGGCACGCCGATGTCGACGAGGCGCGTGATGGCCGAGGCCGAATCGTTGGTGTGCAGGGTGCTGAAGACGAGGTGGCCGGTCAGCGCCGCCTGAATCGCCATCTCGGCAGTTTCCAGGTCACGGATCTCGCCGACCATGATGATGTCCGGGTCCTGCCGCATGAGGGCCCGCAGGCCTTCGGCGAAGCCGAGGTCGATCGCCGGCTGGACCTGCGTCTGGTTGAGCGCCGGCTGGATCATCTCGATCGGATCTTCGATGGTGCAGACATTGACTTCGTCGGTCGCCAGCCGCCGCAGGGTCGAGTAGAGCGTCGTCGTCTTGCCCGAGCCGGTCGGCCCGGTCAAGAGGATGATGCCGTGCGGCCTGGCGACGAGTTCTTCCCAGCGCCGGCCGTCGTGCGCGCCGAAGCCGAGGCCTTCGAGCTCCTTGATCGCGGCGAGCGGGTCGAAGATCCGCATCACCATCTTCTCGCCGAACGCGGTCGGGATCGTCGAGAGCCGCATCTCGACCTCGTCGCCCGCCGGGTTGCGCGTCTTGATGCGGCCGTCGAGCGGGCGGCGCTTTTCGACCACGTCCATCCGGCCGAGCAGCTTCACGCGGGCGATCATCGCGTTGAGCACGCCGGGCGGCAGCTGGTACACCGTCTGCATCACGCCGTCGATCCGGAAGCGGATCACGCTGCGCTCGCGGCGCGGCTCGAGGTGGATGTCCGACGCGCGCTGGTCGATCGCGTACTGCCAGAGCCAGTCGACGACCTGCACCACGCCCTGGTCGTTCGGGTCGAGCGCCTTGTTGTTGCGGCCGAGCTCGACGAGCTGCTCGAAGCTCGCCGCCGCGCTCGCCTCCCCCGCCTTGGTGGCGTTGCGCACCGAGCGCGAGAGCGTATAGAACTCGGTCGTGTAGCGCGCGAGCTCGACCGGGCTCGCCAGCACGATCTTCACCGACTTGCGGGTGTGGCCCTCGATCTCGGCGACCCAGCTCAGGTCGAGCGGCTCGGAGGTCGCGATCGTCACCTCGGCCGTGCCGACGTTGAGCGGCAACGCGTGGCGGCGCTCGGCGTAGCTGATCGACATCACTTCCGACACCCGGCCCACGTCGGCCTTGAGCGGGTCGATGCGCAGGTAGGCGAGGCCGAGGCGTCTGGCGAGCCACTCGGTGAGGACTTCGGCGTCGAGCACCTTGCCATCGGCCGCCCGCAGCAGCCCGGCGCTCGCGAGGCGCACGATCGGATGCTGCGCGCTCTGGACGCCGGCCAGGCGGCGGGCGGTCCGGTCGGCGTCCTCGGGGCTCAGCACGGCGTCCTCGCGCAGCCAGGCGATCAGGCTGCCCATGTCGAGCCGGGTGGACGAGATCGTGCTCTTTGGAGGCATGGGGCGGGTGGCGACGTTCATCGGCCGAGCGTACCGCGGCGCGGCGGCGAGCGGTCGCCGGAGATGCTGTCGGAAACGAGCGCGGATGCGAGCGGCGGCGGCGCGACCGGCGCGAC
>CAZZWY010000324.1:0-5384 GCA_964657785.1 uncultured Acetobacteraceae bacterium | reverse complement strand
AGCCTCCAGCTAGCTCATGGGATGAGCCAGCTGAAGTTGGTTTCCAATCAGGTTAAATTTTGTCAACTGGCGTCAACTGGATGCAAGCAGCGTAAAGTCCGCCGCTCTTTGAATCAGACGGCTGCGCGTTGGCTCCTTCCGAACCCGCGTTCCGCGCCGTCGACGACCGCCCGCCTGGAGCTTTCCCACATGGACTTGCGCAAACTCAAGACGCTGATCGATCTGGTGTCGGACTCGAACATCTCGGAGCTCGAGATCACCGAAGCCGACGGCAAGGTGCGCATCGTCAAGGCCGACCCGATGAAGGGCGCGCAGGCAATTTATCCGGCGCAGATGATGATGGCGCCCGCGCCGACGGCCGCGTCACCGGCACCGGTGGCCGCGCCGCCCGCCGCGCCGATCGAGCTCGGGCATGTCGTCAAGTCGCCGATGGTCGGCACCTTCTACCGATCGGCCAATCCCGGCGCGAAGCCCTTCGCCGAGATCGGCGACACGGTCAAGGAAGGCGAGCCGATCTGCATCATCGAGGCCATGAAGATCATGAACGAGATCGAGGCCGACAGCGCCGGCACGGTCAAGCAGATCCTGTGCGAGAACGGGCAGGCGGTCGAGTACGGGCAGCCCCTGTTCATCGTCGAATGAGCGAGTCCACGACCACGAGCCGACCGCTGTCGCCCACGCTGCCTGCGGGCGATTGAGCCGAGGCCACCATGTTCAAGAAGATACTGATTGCCAACCGAGGCGAAATCGCCCTCCGAATCCAGCGCGCCTGCCGCGAGCTCGGCATCAAGTCGGTCGTCGTCTATTCCGAAGCCGACCGGGACGCGAAGTACGTGAAGCTCGCCGACGAGGCGGTCTGCATCGGCCCGGCGCCGTCCGCGCAGAGCTACCTCAACATGCCCGCGATCATCTCGACCGCGGAAGTGACCGATGCCGAGGCGATCCATCCCGGCTACGGTTTCCTGTCCGAGAACGCCGACTTCGCCGAGCGGGTGGAGCGCAGCGGCTTCACCTTCATCGGCCCGACGCCCGCGTCGATCCGGGTGATGGGCGACAAGGTCTCGGCCAAGCAGGCGATGATCAAGTCCGGCGTGCCGTGCGTGCCGGGCTCCGAAGGTGCGCTCAGCGAAGACCCGAAAGAAATCATCAAGGCAGGGCGCAGCGTCGGCTACCCGGTCATCATCAAGGCCTCCGGCGGGGGCGGCGGGCGCGGCATGCGCGTCGTCCACACCGAAGCGGCGCTGATCCATGCGGTGCAGACGACGCGCGCCGAAGCGGGCGCCGCGTTCGGCAACCCGGCGGTCTACATGGAGAAATTCCTCGAGAACCCGCGCCACATCGAGATCCAGGTGCTCGCCGACGAGCACAAGAACGCGGTCTGGCTCGGCGAGCGGGATTGCTCGATGCAGCGGCGGCACCAGAAGATCATCGAGGAAGCGCCCGCGCCCGGGATTCCTCGCCGGGTGATCGAGCGCATCGGCGAACGCTGTTCGGCGGCCTGCAAGCGCATCGGCTACCGCGGCGCCGGCACCTTCGAATTCCTCTACGAGAACGGCGAGTTCTTCTTCATCGAGATGAACACGCGGGTGCAGGTCGAGCATCCGGTGACCGAGCTCGTCACGGGCATCGACATCGTGCAGATGCAGATCCGCATCGCCGCCAACGAGAAGCTGCCGTTCACGCAGCGCCAGATCCAGCTGCGCGGCCACGCGATCGAGTGCCGCATCAACGCCGAGGACCCGTACAACTTCATGCCCTCGCCGGGCCGGATCACGATGTGGCACCCGCCCGGCGGCCCGGGCGTGCGGGTCGATTCGCATGCCTACACCAACTATTTTGTGCCGCCGAATTACGACTCGATGATCGGCAAGATCATCGTCCACGGCGACACCCGGGAGCAGGCGCTGGCGCGGATGCGGATCGCCCTCTCGGAGACCGTCATCGAAGGCATCTCGACCAACATTCCGCTGCATCGCGAGTTGATGGTCGACGCCAAGTTCGTCGAAGGCTCCACCAGCATCCACTATCTCGAGGGCTGGCTCGGTCAGCACAAACGCTGAGATGAAACAGCCGCCGCGTCGCTTCGCTCCTGCCTTGCGGCTTGCGCGCCGCGAGCCGGCCGGGCGCCCCTGACATGTTCGAGCTCTGCCTGCTTGCCGGCGAAGCCGTTGTCGAGGACGTTTCCGACGCGCTGATGGACGAATTCGGCGCCCTGTCGGTGTCGGTCGAGGACGCCGATGCCGGCACCGCGGCCGAGCATCCGCTCTTCGGCGAGCCGGGCATGCCGGCGCCCGCGAGCGGCTGGCAGCGCTCGACCGTGCGGGCGCTCTTCGACACCGAAGTCGCGGCGCTTGACGCGGCCACCCGGCTGCTCGCCCGCCCGGACGGTGCCGACCTGAACGTCCAGGCGGTCGCGAAGGTCGAGGACCAGGACTGGGTCCGCCTCACGCAATCGCAGTTCGCGCCGGTCGCGATCACCGAAGATTTCTGGATCGTTCCGAGCTGGCACGAACCCCCTGCCGCCGCCACCCGCGTCATCCGGCTCGACCCGGGGCTGGCCTTCGGCACCGGCACGCATCCGACGACCCGCATGTGCCTGCGCTGGGCCGCCGCCGCGGCGCCGCAGGCGGCTCCGCGCTGGCGTCGCGTGCTCGACTATGGTTGCGGCTCGGGCATCCTCGCGATCGGTGCGGCGCTCTTCGGCGCGGTGGGGATCGACGCGGTCGACATCGACCCGGCCGCCGTCGAGTCGACCCGGGCCAACGCCGCGGCCAACGGCGTGGACCTTCGCGCCGGCCTGCCGGCGCTGGCGAGCGGCCACTACCCGCTCGTCTTCGCCAACATCCTCGCGACGCCGCTCAAGCTGCTCGCGCCGCTGCTCTGCGGGCACGTCGGCGCCGGCGGCGATCTGATCCTCGCCGGCATTCTCGAGCGCCAGGCCGACGAGCTGAAGGCGGCGTACGCGCCCTGGATCGCGCTCGAGGTCGTCGACGGCGATGACGGCTGGATTCTGATGCACGGTCGACGCGACTCGTGACGAGCCGGGCGTGGCGGGCTGGCCCGGATCGCGGAGGCGAAGTGGCATGATCGCCGCATGAGTCTCGCCACCCGTTGCACGTCCTGCGGAACCGTCTTCCGGATCGTGCAGGACCAGCTCAAGGTATCCGAAGGCTGGGTGCGCTGCGGCCGCTGCAATGCGGTGTTCGATGCCACGCCCGGCCTGTTCGATCTGGCACTCGAAGCGCCGCCCGCGTGGGCGCCGCCGACGCCGTCCGCCGAGGGGCCGATCGAGCCGCCCGTTTCCCGGTTCGATGCGCCGACGAATCCGCCGATCGACGCGCCGAGCAAGGCTCCGGCGATCCGGCCGCCGGCTCATCCGGCCGATGCGATGGGCCCGGACTGGGGTCGTCGACTCGGTCCGACCGGCAACCAGCCCGCCTCGTCCGCGCCCACCTCGCCCGCCACCGCGGCGGCCGAGTCCCCGGTGGCGCCGCCGCCTCGAGCCACCGCTGCCGCCGCGTCGCGCAGCGCGAACGGACCGGTCGTGCCCGTCGAACCGACGTTCTCGGCGCTCGCCGGCGTGGGCCCGCTGGCGGCCGAAGCGCCTGCGCCGGGGTTCGTTCGGCGCGGACGACGCGAGGCGTTCTGGCGCAGCTGGGGCGGCATCGCCGCGTCGTGGGGGGTGGGGCTGGTGCTGCTCGTCGCGCTCGCCGCGCAGGCCGCCGAGCAGTTCAGCGACATCGCCGCGGCGCGTTGGCCCGCGCTGCGGCCGGCGCTGGTCCGCTGGTGCGGTTGGACCGGCTGCTCGGTGGCCGCGCCGCGCCGCATCGACGAACTCGTCGTCGACAGCTCGGCGCTCGCGCCCGTCGCCGGCACGAGCGCCCTGCGTCTCGGCGTCGCGCTGCGCAACCGGGCGGCCTTCGCGGTCGCGATCCCGTCGGTCGACCTCAGTCTGAGCGACACCGCGGGGCGGCTGGTCGCGCGGCGGGCGCTGCAGCCGACCGACTTCCAGGTGACGACGCGGGCCCTCGAGGCAGGGAGCGAACTCGCGTTGCAGGCGCTGATCACGACCAGCAGCGCGCCGGTCGCCGGCTACACGGTCGAGATCTTCTACCCCTGACGGCGCGCCGCATCACCTCAACCTTCGAGGGCGGGCTCGGCTCGTCTTCTGTCCGACTCTCATTGCAGGAGCAAACATGGCGGTTCTCATTTGCGGCTCGCTCGCCTTCGACACGATCACCAACTTCCCGGGCCGCTTCGCGCAGCAGATTCTTCCGGAGCAGCTGCACATCCTGAACGTGTCGTTCCTCGTGCCGACCTTGCGGCGCGAGTTCGGCGGCTGCGCCGGCAACATCGCCTACTCGCTGGCCCAGCTCGGCGGCCAGGCGCTGGTCATGGGAACGCTGGGCGCCGACGGCGACCACTACCTGCCGCGCATGCGGGCCTGGGGCGCGAGCACCGAATACGTCCGCGTCGAGCCCGAGAGTTTCACCGCCCAGTGCATGATCATCACCGACACCGACAACAACCAGATCAACGCCTTCCATCCGGGCGCGATGCAGCTGTCGCATCTCAACAAGGTGCCGGTTCGCGACGATCTGCGGGTCGCGATCATCGCGCCGGACGGGCGCGAGGGAATGCTCGAACACGCCGAGCAGCTCGCCGCCGCGGGCGTGCCGTTCGTCTTCGATCCGGGCCAGCAGTTGCCGCAGTTCGACGGCGCGGAGCTGCGCCGCTTCGTGTCCCTGGCCACCTGGATCGCCGTCAATGACTACGAAGGACGGATGCTCTGCGACCGGACCGGCGAGACGCTCGAGTCGCTCTCCAACTCGCACCTGAAGGCGGTCATCGTGACCCTCGGCGAGCAAGGTTGCGAGGTCTGGCAGCGGGGCACGCGCACGCATGTGCCGGGGGTTCCCGTCGATGCGATCGTCGACCCCACCGGCTGCGGCGACGCCTTCCGCGCCGCCCTGCTCTTCGGGCTGGACCGGGGCTGGGCGATCGAGCGTTGCGTCGAACTCGGCAACCGCGCCGGCGCGATCAAGATCGCCCAGCGTGGCGGGCAGAACCATCGCCTCGAGAAGATCGATTGAGCGGGTCGAGGCCGGCTCGGCTGCTCGATGGATCGCCCGATCGACCAATCTGAGCGCCTCACAAAAAAGCCCGGGAACACCGGGCACGAGCGGGATCAGCGGGTGGCGGCAGCCGACGCGGCGGCGACCGCGCGCCATCACTGAGGCCCGCCCCCCGCGGACGACGCAGGCGTCGCCCTGGGGCCAACGTCAGGGCTTGGTGCCGGTCGGAAAAGGCCAGGCCGCCTGAGGGCTCAGGGAGGTCTTGGCGGTGGGGGCGGCAGCCGCCGGGGCCGCGGGCGCCTTCTTGGC
>CAZZWY010000323.1:1310-5385 GCA_964657785.1 uncultured Acetobacteraceae bacterium | reverse complement strand
CCGGCGCCGCCATGGCCGCGCCGCTTTCCGAGCCCGACGCACCGGCGGCAGGCGGTTGCGGCTCGGCGAACGTTCCGCCGGCCTTGCTCGTCATGTAGACCACCGCACGGCCGATCTCGAAATCGGTGTAGTCGCCGCCGCCCTGGGGCGGCATGCTGCCCTTGCCGGCCAGTGCCGAATGCAGCAGCGCGTCGTAGCCGGTCGCGATGCGCGGCGCCCAGGCGGCCGCGTCCCCGAACTTCGGCGCCCCGAGCGCGCCGGCGGTGTGACACGTCGTGCACTGCGCCGCGAACACCTGCTCTCCGGTTTTCAGCGTCGCCGGGTCGGAGCTGTCCTTGATCTGCACCATCCCGACCGGCGCGATGCGAAGGGCGGTCGCGGCCGGCGTCAGGGCATCGCTCCCGGCGGCCGGCCGGGTGTGGCTGCCCACGTACATCACCAGCAGCACGATCAGCCCGATCGGGATCACGAACGAAAAGAAGACCGCCTTGATCAGCTGCCGCGGCGTCTTGATCGGCCCCTCGTGCGCGCCTTCGTGGTCGACCGCAGAGGCAACGGGCTGAGGCTTCGGGGGAGTGACGTCGGTCATGGAGCCTGGAATCCTCGAGTGCGTGGGAGAGAGTGCGTATGAGATGGGCTGGGCAGGTCGTCGCGCAGCCGGGCCGACGCGCTGCTCCTGCCGTTCGCCGGCCGACCGGGCGCCCGACGTTACCCGTTCCTCGAGCACCGCACAGCCTCGAGATTATAGAGTCCCACCCTACCGCTGGCCGAAGGGCTGCCGGGGCGCGCTGATAGAATCGCTCCGCGCGTCCGTAGCTCAATGGATAGAGTACTGCCCTCCGAAGGCAGGGGTTGCTGGTTCGATCCCAGCCGGGCGCACCAGTAAAATCAATGAGTTACGCGACTTTCTGGCCTTTGGTTTTGGAGTACGGAACCTTTACGGAACTGGTGTGAAACGAACGTAGACCGTTCTGCTCTCCCATCCGATTCAAGGACGCCAAGCTCGAGAAGATCACCTTCGAGCTCGCGCGCCTGAAGGCCTGGAAGTTCGGTGCCCACACCGAGCGGCTGAACGCCGAGCAGCGGCAGATGTTCGAGACCACCGCGGCCGAAGACGAGGCCGATCTGGCTGCGCAACTCGCCGCGCTGCAGGGCAACGACAAGCAGACCGCCGAGGCCGCATCGGCCAAGTCGAAGACACAGCCGCGCCGCAAGCCGCTGCCCGAGCACCTGCGTCGGCTCGACCACCATCATGAACCTGCCGACACGACATGCGGCTGCGGTCAGGCAATGAGCCGCGTCGGCGAAGACGTGAGCGAGCGGCTCGGCGTGATCCCTGCCGAATTCTTCGTGCATCGTCATATCCGCGGCAAGTGGGCTTGCCGGTGCTGCTAGACGTTGGCGCAGGAGCCGGTCGATCCGCAGATCATCGACAAGGGCATACCGACCGCGGGATTGGTCGCCCACACGCTCGTCGGCCGCTTCGTCCACCACCTGCCGTACGACCGGCTGGAGCAGATCAACGCGCGCTCGGGTGGGGTGACACCGCGCTCGACGCTGGCAAGCTGGAGTGGCGAGGCCGGTGCGGCACTGGTGCCGCTCTTCGACGCGCACCGCGCCTTCATCCTCGGAGCGCGCGTGCTGCATGCCGACGAGACACCCGTCAACCTGCTCGACCCGGGCGCCGGCAAGACGCGCAAGGCCTACGTAGGGGCTTATGCGCTGGGCGCCTTCGACCCGGTGCCGGGCGTCGTCTATGACTTCTGCATCAGCCGTGCGGCTCGGCACGCGGTCGCGTTCCTGGGCGGATGGAACGGCACACTCACCTGCGACGATTACGGCGGCTACGACGTCGTCTTCAAGCTCGGCAAGCGCGTCGAAGCCGGCTGTCTCGCGCATGCCCGACGCAAGTTCGACGAGTTGCTGAAGTCGACGGCGAGCATGATCGCCGCGCCGGCGCTGCAGCGCATCGCCGAGCTCTACCGCATCGAGCGGGAGCTTGCCGAGTTGAGCCCCGACGAACGCCTGGCAGCGAGGCGCGGGCGCAGCCTGCCGCTGTGGAACGCGCTGCATGCCTGAATGGTCGTCGAACGGCGCAAGGTTCCGGACGGCGGCGGTGCAGCCGGCGCGCTCGACTACAGCCTCAAGCGCTGGGACGCGCTCGGTCGCTTCCTCGAGGATAGCGAGGTCAGCATCGACAACAACCACTGTGAGAATTTGATCCGTCTGTGCGCGATGGGAAGAAAGGCATGGCTCTTCGCCGCCAGCGAACTCGCCGGCCAGCGCGCTGCCGTCGTCATAAGCCGCGTGCACTCGGCCAAGCTGCACGGGCACGATCCTTGGGTCTACCTCAAGGACGTACTCGAGCGGCTGCCGCTGCACCCGAACCACCTGATCGACGAGCTGTTGCCGCATCGTTGGCAGGCAGCCCACGCGATGGCGCAGGCGTCGTGAAGAACATCGATACGTTGATCGGCGACGGTGGCGAGATCACGGTCGGCGCGAGTGCTTCCATCGAATGCGTCGCATCGGCGGCCGACCACAGCAACTGCCTGGCCCATGCTCGTCCGCCGCGATGGCGAAAAGCTCGGCGCTCTGCTCAAGCGCCTCGACAAGGCCATCGGGTTCGCTTGGTCCGACGACATCTTCACTGACGAAGTCAACGGCTCAACAGTTTTGGATTTATCTACTCGGCGCTGGTCAAGGTGCTGGCGATGCCCGAAATCAAGGAAGAGTTCGCGACCGTCAATGCCTCCGCCGAGAGCAGCACGCCGGCGGCGTTCGCGGCAATAGCGAAGACCGAGTACGCGCAATGGGCAGAGCGCATCGCGGGACGGGGATCACGCCGAGTAGTGCAGGGGCAGCAACCCCACAGGCTGCTACGGCGAAGCTGCGGTGCGTGGCGGCGACCCCGAGTTCGGCGTCGCGCTCGGCCCGGTGATGAATTTTTCGGGCATCTGACGGCGCGTGACCTTGCCGTTGTGCGTTCGCATCACGACCGCCGCCAGTCCGCTCGATGGCATGATGAACCGTGGACAAACCGTCGATCAACCCTACGCCGGGCGCTGCCGAACAGCCGGCAAAGGTCGACCCCCGCCAGGCAACGCGTTCGGAGGACGCCTATCGCCGCATCAAGGCAGCGATCATCGCGTTCGTGCTGTTGCCGGGAGAGGGCTTCACCGAGACCGACCTCGCCGAGCGGCTCGAGATGTCGCGCACCCCGGTGCGCGAGGCCCTGTTTCGACTGCAGCTGGAAGGCTACGTTCAAGTCGCCTCCCGCAGCGGCTGGAACGTGGCGCCGGTCGATTTTGACGAGCTCGAGGAGCTCTATGACCTGCGGCTGGTGCTGGAGTGCGCGGCGATCGATCGGCTGTGTGCGGCTGACCCCGCGCCTAACCTCGCGGCCTTGAAAGCGGTCTGGCTGGTGCCTGAGAGCGAGCGCAAGGTCACGGCCGCCGAGGTCGCGGCGCTGGACGAAGCGTTCCACGCCTCGCTGGTGGCGGCGGCCGGCAACCGCGAGATGGCCAAGGTGCACGCCCACGTGACCGACGGCATCCGCATCGTCCGGCGGCTCGACTTCACGCAGCCGTCGCGCATCGCCGCCACTTACGACGAGCACGCCCAGGTGCTGCGCGCCCTCCTCGTCCGCCGGGCCGAGCCGGCCAAGCTGCTGTTGCGGGCGCACATCGGGACCAGCAAGGCCGAGGTCCGCAAGATCACGATCCACCTGCTGCACGATGCGCGCACGGCGGTCATGAAGCTCTGAAGGTCGGCGCTCGTGGGGTCTGCACGGCGAAGAACCCGTGCAGGCCGCTGGTCCGAGCCGCCCGCCGCCTCAAGGCTGGCGCTTCTTGCGTCGCGCCGCGGCCAGGCCGATCAGGCCGATCACCGACAGCGCCCAGGTCGACGGCTCGGGCACCGGCGCCACCGGCAGCAATTCGAGCGTCAGGTAGCCGTTGCCGGCGTTGACGCTGCCGAGCAGCAGGCGATCGGCGTTGACCAGGCCGACGTTGTACGAGCCGCCGCCACCGCCGTTGCCGCCTGCGTTGGCATCCAGCCGGACGAACAGCCTGTC
>CAZZWY010000323.1:972-1300 GCA_964657785.1 uncultured Acetobacteraceae bacterium | reverse complement strand
CCACCCCCGCCGCTGTAGCCGCCCCCGCCGCCGGATCCGAAGAAGGCGGCACCACCGCCGCCACCAAATCCGCCGGCTCCGCCGAAGGAGACCGAAAGGCCACCGCCGAGCCCATTGGCGAATGATGCGCCACCGCCACCGCCGGCCGTGTTCGACCCGCCGTCGGTCAAGAAGCCGCCACCGCCACCGCCACCGCTGGCAATGCCGTTGGCCGATCCGCCCGCCCCGTTCGTGCCGCCAGCTCCGAGGAAGTTGGCATCGGACTGGTTGGCGCCGTCAGCGCCGGAGGTCCCCGCCTGGCCACCACTCTGGTCGTTGTCGATCGGTT
>CAZZWY010000323.1:0-962 GCA_964657785.1 uncultured Acetobacteraceae bacterium | reverse complement strand
AGCACGCGGTGGTCGCGCACGAGCACGACGAGGGCGATGAACAGCGCGACGCCGGACAGTGCGACGAAGGTGCCACCGCCACCGCCGCCCGCACGTCCGAAGGCCGGGGCGTTGCCGCCAGCGCCGCCGACCGCGATCGTCAGCATCTGGCCGGCCGTCAGGGCAATGTCGCCCGCGCTTTCGGCGCCCAGGCCACCGGCGGCGCCCGGACGGGCACCGCCCTGGGCCCCGAACCCGAAGATCTGATAGGTCCCGGTGGTCTGCACGGTGTAGCTGGTGAAGGCGCCGGTGTAGTCGAAGCGGGTCGGCACGGCCGACGCGGTGGACGGCAGGGCGCCCAGGACGGCCGCCTGGACGAAGCAGGCGAGGGAGCCGGTAAGGACACGTTTGCGCATGGTGCGTTTTGACAAGAGAGAGTTGAGGGGGTCGGTTAGCTGCCGGGAGGAATGAACCTACCGCCCGCCGCCGCCGCCGCCGCGTTGTATACAAGACCTTACCCGAAACTGGACGACTTTCACCGCGCTTTTCACGGACAGCACCCATTCGAAGGGGGTCCGCGTCAGACCCAGCGGTTGGTGACCGGGGCCGAGCGCAATGCTCTCTACCGGCGGTTGGCGAGCGAGAAGCCTGCCTGGTGAACCGAAGTCATCCGCGGCATTGATCAAAAGATCAAGATGAGTTCGCCGAACGCTTACCGTAATTCAAGGCCAAGCTATCTAGGTTGTCTCGACCGATCAGCCCGCGGGTCAGCGTCCCTTGGAACACCTTTGCGTGTCGGGCAAAGCACCTCGTCTTGCGCGCGCTAACGGCATCACCGATGCTCGCAGCCGCTCATCGAACTTTTCGCGCCGACCCTCATTGCATGGGACCAGTCGACCGTCGGAGATAAGGCGGCCGGCGTGCAGGAGTGGATCATCTGGGTGCGATAGACCACTCGAACAGGGGCCGTGATAACCCTCTTC
>CAZZWY010000322.1:0-5393 GCA_964657785.1 uncultured Acetobacteraceae bacterium | reverse complement strand
CGGCGTCGGCGGGTGGCCGCGTTCGGCGCCTGCGAGGTCGAAGCCGATCACGCCGCGGCCGGCGTAACGCGCCGCGAGGTCGGCGGCGCGCAGCGTCTCGGCGGGCGAATCGGTGCGCATCGCGCAGACGATCAGGCCGCAGGCGAGCGGGCTGCGTGCCAGGCCCGCGACCAGCGCCTCGACGACCGCTTCGCCCGGCATCCCGTGCGATTCGAGCAGCAGCGGCGCCATGCGGAATTCGGCGAGCACGCAGCCGTCGTGCCGGGCATCCTCGGCGGCCTCGAAGGCGACGCGCTCGCAGGCCGCGCTCGAGGCCATAGCGTCGACCGTCAGCCCGAAGCCGCGCAGGTAGCGCTCGAGGCTGCCCGAGTCGGCGTTGGCCTGCATCCAGGCGGCGAGGGCGGGGGCGTCGTCGGCCGGCACGGCGATGCCGCGGGCGCGGCAGAGCGCGAGCAGCGTGGCCGGGCGCAGGCCGCCGTCGACGTGCTCGTGCAGCAGCACCTTCGGCAGCGCGGTGAAGTCCGGCAGTGTCGACGGGGGGACGGATGAAGCCATTGAGAGTGATCTCGAAAAAGGCGGGTACCGCGCCGGCCGCATCTTTCGCGCCAGCCGGCGAGTGCCGCATTCGACCCGCTGGGCCCGTTTCATGCTGAGCGGGGAGGCGACAGCGACGCGCGAACCTCGCCGCGCCGTCGGCAGCGTCGACTATGCGTCATCATCCGGCGTCCACCGCCCTCGTCACACGGCATCGATCATGAACCTCATTCACTGGCTCGGGGGCCTCGCCATCGCCCTGGCGGCCGTCGCCTCGGCGCGTGCCGAACCCGCCGTCGTCTACGACATGGGCGGCAAGTTCGACAAGTCCTTCAACGAAGCCGCCTACCGCGGCATGGAGCGCTGGAAGAAGGAGAGCGGCAAGCCCTACCTCGAATTCGAGATCGCCAACGAAACCCAGCGCGAGCAGGCGTTGCGCCGCATGGCCGAACGCGGCGCGTCGCCGGTCATCGGCATCGGTTTCGGCCAGGCCGCGGCGATCGAGAAGGTCGCGAAGGAGTTCCCGAAACTGCACTTCACCTTGATCGACATGGTCGTGCAGCAGCCCAACGTGCAGTCGATCGTCTTTCGCGAGCAGGAAGGCAGCTTCCTGGTCGGCATGCTGGCGACGCTCGCCAGCAAGACCGGCAAGGTCGGCTTCGTCGGCGGCATGGACATTCCGCTCATCCGCCGCTTCGAATGCGGCTACGAACAGGGTGCGAAATACGCGAACCCGAAGACGGAGGTGTTCGCCAACATGACCGGCACGACGGGCGCGGCCTGGGCCGACCCCGGCCGCGGCGGCGAGCTCGCGAAGGCGCAGTTCGGCAAGGGCGCCGACGTGGTGTTCGCGGCCGCGGGCGGCACCGGCATCGGCGTCTACCAGGCCGCCAAGGATGCCGGCAAGCTCGCGATCGGCGTCGACAGCAACCAGAACCACGTCCAGCCCGGCACGATGCTGACCTCGATGATGAAGCACGTCGACGTCGCGGTCTACCAGACCATCACTGCCTACACCCCCGGTGTCACGGTGCTGGGGTTGAAGGAGGGCGGGGTCGACTATGCGATGGACGAGAACAACGCCAAGCTGGTCAGCGCCGACATGAAGAAGAAGGTCGACGCCGCGAAGGCTGACATCGTCGCCGGCAAGATCAAGGTGGCCGACTACATGGCCGACAACGCCTGCAAGTTCTGATGCCGCGCGCGCCGGCCGGCCCGCGCGCGGTGCCGGCCTGAACGACCCGATGACGACCTCAGCGCGCCCCGCCGCCGGCCCGGCCTCCCCGGCCATCGCCGTGCGCCTCACCGGCATCACCAAGCGCTTCGGCAGCGTGCTCGCCAACGACGCGGTCGATCTCAGCGTTGCCGCCGGCACCGTTCACGGGCTGGTCGGCGAGAACGGCGCCGGCAAGAGCACGCTGATGTCGGTGCTCTACGGCTTCTACACCGCCGACAGCGGCTCGATCGAACTCTTCGGGCGGCCCGTGAAGATCCGTGGCGCCGGCGAGGCGATCGCCCACGGCATCGGCATGGTGCACCAGCACTTCATGCTCGTCGACACGCTGAGCGCGATCGAGAACGTCATGCTCGGCGCCGAGCCGCACCTGCTGCTGCCGCGCGCCGACCGCGTCGTGCGCGCCCGGCTCGAGGCGCTGCGAGCGTCGACCGGCCTGCAGGTTGCGCTCGACGCGAAGGTCGGCGATCTGTCGGTCGGCGACCGGCAGCGCCTCGAGATCCTGAAAGCGCTCTATCGCGGTGCCAAGGTGCTGATCCTCGATGAGCCGACGGCCGTGCTGACGCCGCAGGAAACGGTGCAGCTCTTCGAGGTGCTGGCGCGGCTGCGCGCGCAGGGCACGACGATCCTGCTCATCACGCACAAGCTGAAGGAGGTGATGCGGCTCTGCGACCGGGTCACGGTGATGCGCGGCGGGCGCGTCGTCGCGGACCGGGCGATCGCCGAGGCCTCGACCGAATCGCTCGCCGAGGCGATGGTCGGCCGCCGGGTCGATCTCGGCCGGCCGCGAGACCGCGGCGCGGCACCGGGCGAGGTGCTGCTGAGTGCGAGCGGCATCGTCGTGCGCGACGCGCTCGGCGTGACGCGGCTGCACGGGCTCGATCTGGCCTTGCGCGGCGGCGAGATCGTCGGCGTGGCGGGCGTCGCGGGCAACGGGCAGAGCGAACTGCTCGAGGTGCTGTCGGGCCTGCGGGTGCCCACCGAGGGGCGGCTCGCGACCGGCGGCGCGAGCTTCGAGCCGGGCGCCTGGCTCGACCCGCGCACCGCCCGGCGCCTCGGCATCGCCCACGTGCCCGAAGACCGGCACGCTCGGGCGCTGGTCATGAGCTTCAAGGCCTGGGAGTCTGCGGTGCTCGGCTACGAAGCGCTGCCCGCCTACAGCCGCAACGGCTGGATGCGGCACGGCCGGATGCGCGCCGCGACGGCGGCGTTGATGGCGCGCTTCGACGTGCGCCCGCCGCTCCCCGAGCTCGGCAGCGCCAAGTTCTCCGGCGGCAATCAGCAAAAGCTCGTGCTCGCGCGCGAGCTCGGCCAGGCGCCGCGCGTGCTGTTGGTCGGCCCGCCGACGCGCGGCGTCGACATCGGCGCGATCGAATTCATCCACGCGCAGCTTCGCGCGCTGCGCGATGCCGGCGCGGCGGTGCTCGTGGTGTCGAGCGAACTCGACGAAATCCTCGCGCTCGCCGACCGGGTGGTCGTCATGAACGAAGGCCGGGTCACCGGCGAACTGGCCGTCGCCGACTGCAGCGAGCTGCGGCTCGGCGTGCTGATGACAGAAACGCAGGCGGCATGATCTTGTTCCTTCGCGCCCACCGGGCCGCCGCGCCGGTACGTCCCAGGCAAGGCCCGACTGCCCCGAGGGGACGCTCGGCGCACCCGTCGGGCCGGGGGTGGCCATGAACCTGTCTGGGTGGGTCGACAACGCGCTCGTGCCGGTGGTCAACCTCGCGGTCGCGCTGCTCGTCGCCGGGCTCGTCGTCGCGCTGATCGGCCAGAACCCGGCCGAGGTGCTCGGCCTGCTGATCCGCGGCGCGTTCGGCACGCCGCGCGGGCTCTCCTACACGCTCTACTACGCGACGACCTTCATCTTCACCGGCCTGGCCGTGGCGGTCGCGTTCCATGCCGGGCTCTTCAACATCGGCGCCGAAGGGCAGGCGACGCTCGGCGGCCTCGGCACCGGCCTGGTCGCGCTCTGGCTGTCGCAGCGCCTGCCGGCGCCGGTGCTGCTGCCGCTGATGCTGGTGGCCGGCGCCGTCTTCGGCATGGCGTGGGCGGCGGTGCCGGCCTGGCTGCAGGCATACCGCGGCAGCCACATCGTGATCACGACGATCATGTTCAATTTCCTCGCCAGCACGCTGCTGGTCTACCTGCTCGTGAATCGGCTCCGCGCGCCGGGCAGCATGTCGGTCGAGACCGAGCCCTTCGGCCCCGCCGCCCATCTGCCTGGCATGAGCGAGCTGTTCGCCAAGGTCGGCATCGACTGGCCGTCCTCGCCGCTCAACGTCAGCTTCTTCATCGCGATCGCTGCCGCCATCGGCGTCTACGCGCTGCTCTGGCACAGCCGCGCCGGATACCGGCTGCGCGCGGTCGGCGCCAGCGAAGGGGCGGCGGCCTATGCCGGCATCCGCACGAAGCGACAGGTGATCGGCGCGATGGCGATATCCGGTGCGCTCGCCGGGCTCGTCGGCATGAACGAGATCGCAGGTGTCAACGGCAAGCTGCTGCTCGATTTCGTCGGCGGGGCCGGGTTCACCGGCATCGCGGTCTCGGTCATGGGGCGCAACCACCCGGTCGGCATCGTGCTCGCGAGCCTGCTCTTCGGCGCGCTGTTTCAGGGCGGTGCGGAAGTGAGTTTCGACATTCCGACGTTCAGCCGCGACATGGTTGTGATGCTGCAAGGGTTCATCGTGCTGTTCTCGGGGGCGATGGCGTTTGTGATGGCGCCGGGGGTGCGGGGGGTGGTGCGGTGGGTGGCGAGGCGGATTGCACGCGAAGGGTGACCAGCGACTGAAAGCCGCTTCGCGGCGTGATGCGCACCTGTCCGGCGCGGTCCCGGGCGGGAAACTTAGGGTGCCTATCGCGTTGAAACGCTAGCGTTTCGGCAGAATAGGGTGAAAGAGGCGCGCGGGTTAGGCGCCGTCTATTTGACGTTAGGCCCTCAATCGAAGATTTATGACCGCTGTCGAGATTGCGTCACTCATAAAGGATGCCCTTGTTGGCATAGCAGCGACCGTCACTTCGTCGGTTGCGATAGTTGGTCTAAAGAGTTGGAGCCGTGAACTGCGCGGGAAAGCTGCCTTTGATGTTGCACGGGAACTGGCGAAGGCGACCTATCGATTAAGAGATGAAGTCGAAGCTTGCAGGTCCGCGTTTATTTCGGTGAGTGAGTTCCCTTCGGTAGATCCTTACCAGGCACGATCCGCAGAACAGCGTGCTAATGATTTTAGTCATGCTTACGCGAATAGATGGAATAAGGTAATTGCTGCGTTGCAGGAGTTTGACGCCATCACACTGGAGGCTGAAGCTTTGTGGGGAACGCCTATTCGGGAAATAACAAACGAGTTCCGATCATGCCTCGGGGAACTCTGGGCCGCCATTGAGGCTTATATCGACGACGCCCGCAGCGGGGGCAGCATATTCAAAGCTGATTTAGGGTTCGGTAAAATGATAAAGGTCAAGGTCTGGTCGACGGAACGCTCCACGAATGACTTTACCAAGCGTCTGGAAATGATAGTGTCTCGAATAGATTATTTCCTTCTTCCCCATTTGCGAAGGGCCTAACCCACGGTTCGAGCGGACTCGCTCCACTTGGCTGCGCCGGGCCTCCATTTCATTCTGGGCCCGG
>CAZZWY010000321.1:0-5399 GCA_964657785.1 uncultured Acetobacteraceae bacterium | reverse complement strand
GCGCGCAACCCGCTCGCGCTGCTGCGCAAGGAGCTCAGCGTCGACGAGGTCATGAACGCGCCGATGTTGTGGCCCGGCGTGATGACCCGCCTGATGGCCTGCCCGCCGACCTGCGGCGCGGCCGCCGCGGTGCTGGTCTCGGAAAGCTTCGCGAGGCGCAACGGCCTGCGCACCGACGTGTTCATCGCCGCGCAGGCGATGACGACCGACCGGCCCGATTCGTTCAGCGGCCACGACATGATGAACCTTGTCGGCTACGGCATGAGTCGGTCCGCGGCGCGGCAGGTTTATGAACAGGCCGGCATCGGCGCCGACGACATCGACGTGGTCGAGCTGCACGACTGCTTCGTTCAGAACGAGCTGATCAGCTACGAGGCGCTCGGGCTGTGTGGCGAAGGCGAGGCGGCTGCGTTCATCGACGCGGGCGACAACACGCAGGGCGGCAAGGTCGTGACGAACCCTTCGGGTTGCCTGCTGTCGAAAGGCCATCCGCTCGGCGCGACCGGCCTGGCGCAGTGCTACGAGCTCACGCACCAGTTGCGCGGCACCGCCGAGCAGCGTCAGGTGCCGTTGGCGCGCACCGCGTTGCAGCACAACCTCGGGCTGGGCGGCGCTTGCGTCGTGACGCTCTACCAGGCCGCCTGAACGCTCGGTGCCGCGGCAGGCGCAGCGCGCCCGTCCCATGGAGCAGAAACCGCAAGGCCTGCCGCTCGCCCCGCGGGTGACCTACGCCCGAACGCGCGCCGGGCGCCACCGCTCGGCCACTTTCTGCAGCACGAACTGCGCGAGCGCCGCGATCAGCATCGCGTCCAGCGTCGGCGCCGACGTGAGGCTCAACCACCCGGCGCCGCCCGACTCGACCGGCAAGGCCAGGAAGCCGCCGCCGATGCCGATCAGCCAGGCCGCGAATGGCAGCGCGCGCAGGCGTTCGCAGGCGGCCGCGGCCGTGTACCGGCCGGGGGCCAGGACGTAGTCGACGAGGTAGACGCCGGCGACCGGGCCGATGACGATGCCCATGAAAATCAGCATCGCGATGAAGTGGCCGAAGATGTGCATCGCCGCGAGCGACGTGCCGATGACCGCGGCGACCACGGTCAACTTCCAGCGCGCCACGCCGGGCGCCAGCAGCGCGAGCGAGAGCGAGGTCTCGTAGAGGTTCTTGTCGTTCGCGGTCCAGGTCGCGAGCACGATCACGAGCAGCGCCGGGCCGCCGACGCCCGTCGCGATCAGCACGGCGACCAGATCCCCGTTGCGGTAGATCGCCGCCAGCAGCGCCGCGAGCAGCAGGAGGATCGGCAGGACGAAGCCGTAGCTCGCCGCCACGCCGATCACGGTCGCCCGGCTGCTGCGCATGAAGCGCGAGAGGTCGGGCGTGATCGCGATCGCGACCACATGCCCGCCGATGATGATCGAGACCACCGTGCCGAAGCTGTAGGCGGCCTTCATCGCCGGCGCGGCGAGGAGCGGTTGCCACGCATGCGTGCTCAGCGCCACCCAGGTCGGCACCGCGATCACCGCCATCAGCAGCGGCACCGCGACGTAGGCGACCTTGCCGAGGGCACGAAAACCGATGATCGCTGTGCTGCTGATGAGCGCTCCGCAGGCGATGGTCAGCAGGAGCCGGTCGACGGTGTAGCCGGCGGTCGCCTGGAGCAGCGCCTCGAGGCTGCTCACCAGCACCTCGGTCTGCACGCCGAACCAGCCGAAGAGCGTCAGGATCAGGAGCGCGGCGATCAGCTTGCCGCCGATCTCGCCGAAGGTCGCCCGCACCAGCAGCGCCGTCGGCATGCGGGCGCGCATGCCGACCAGGCCGGTCAGGGTCGCGAGGATCGCCGTGCCGATCGAGCCGGCCCAGACCGCGGGCACCAGGTCTGCGAGCCGCAGGTGAACGCCGAGCTCGCCGCCGAGCGCGAACAGCGGCACGCAGATCATCACGCCGATCTTGATCGTGGCGAGGAAGAACCAGCCGCGCTGGTCGGCCGCGGCCACGCCCGAGGTCGGGCTTCGCTCGACGAGGCGGGACAGTGCCCGTGCATAGCTGCTCATGGGATCCTCTCGATGGTGGCGGCATCCATGCTGACTGCTCCGGCCCGAAGTGGCTTGACCGGCTCCGAAAGATTCGTTGCGTTCGGCGCAATCAATTTGCAAGGCGCGGTCATTGATCGAGGCGGCCGCTTTGGCGAGGATGAGCGTGTGGCCGCGATTGCGGTCTTGCCTGGAGAGCGAGCCATGCGTCGAGCCCGATTTTCCCGCCCGCGGCATGCGGCCTGGTGCATCCCGATCGGCGTCGCCATCACGGCGCATCCGGGTGGCGCGAGCGGGCAGACGGTCGCTTCACCGGCGACTGCGGCGTCGGCATCAGGCGCCGCCGCCCCGGTGGCGCTGGAGTCGGTGACCATCACCGCGCAGAAGCGCCCGGAGAAGGCGCAGGGCGTCGCCAACGCCATCACCGTCATCACCGACCGCGACATCGAACGCGCCGGCATCGCCAACATCCAGGACGCCGCGGCCCTCACGCCCAACCTCGTCATCATCGACCAGCTCCGCCCGGGTATCCAGACGATCGCCTTTCGCGGCTTCACGACCGTGCAGGGCGGGCAGTCGCCGTTCGCGATCGTCGTCGACGGCGTGCCGCAGCCGGGCCAGGAATTCCTGAAGCAGAACTTCGTCGACGTGCAGCAGATCGAAGTGCTGCGGGGGCCGCAGGGCACGCTCTACGGCGCCGGCGCGATCGCCGGGGCGATCAACATCGTCACCGTGCCGCCGAGCGACCAGCTCCAGGGGCACGTCAAGCTCGGCCTCGCGCAGGGCGGCCAGAAGACCGAGGCCTTCTCGATCAGCGGGCCGCTCGCTGCCGGCGTCGCCTGGTACCGGCTCGGCCTGAACCACATCGACGAAAACGGCCAGATCAGCAACGTCACGACCGGCGGCAAGGTCGATTTCTCGCACGAGACGACGCTGAACGGGCAGCTGCTGTTCAAGCCGTCGGCCCAGCTTTCGATCGACCTGCGCGCCAACGGCACCGACGGCCGCAACGGCGCGCTCTGGCTGGTGCCCGTCACCAACGCCAACTTCGACAACTTCGACGCCGGCCCGAACACCGACATCATCGGCAAGGACCGCAGGAAGCTCCAGACCTACTCCGCGAAGGTCGACTACGCCTTCGACGACCTCACCCTCACCTCGATCACCGCCTACAACCGGGCCGACCAGTTCCTCTTCGCCGACGGCGACTTCTCGCCCAACCCCGTCGCCGCCCAGACCTGGACGCACAACACCCGCGCCTACAGCCAGGAGTTCCGCCTCACCTCCACAGCCAGCGGGCCGCTGCGCTGGAACGTCGGCGCCTTCTACCAGCACTATTCGATCGACGACATCACCCAGTTCGGCGCCCTGGCCGCCGACGGCACACCGGTCTTCGACCCGAGCGGCGACAACATCACCCGCGAAGTCGACCGCAGCGCCGCGGTGTTCGGCCAGGCGTCCTACGACATCGGCGCGTTCACCCTCACCGGCGGCCTGCGCTACGACGCGGTGAAGGCCCACGGCAGCGACCCGAACACGACCTTCGACGACACCCACACCTTCTCCGAATGGCAGCCGAAGGCGACCCTCGGCTACAAGATCACGCCTGCGCTGCTGGCCTACGGCACCTACGCGAAGGGCTTTCGCACCGGCGGCTTCAACCCAAACGCGCCGGGCGTGATCCGTCTCTACGACAACGAAACCGCCGACAACTACGAACTCGGCATGAAGAGCAGCTGGCTCGGCGACCGGCTGACCGTCAACGGCGCGCTCTTCCACACCAAGTTCGAGAACCAGCAGTACTTCTATTCGGTCGCGACCAGTGCCGGCATCTACCGCGTCATCACCAACATTCCGCAGACCAAGGTCAACGGCGCGGAGGTCGAGGTCCAGTACCGTCCCGTCGCCTGGTTCAAGACGAGCGGCTCGGTCGGCTACAACCACGCCGGCATCTCGAGCTTCGACACCGGCCAGTACGACGGCAACCGGGTGCCGCAGGTCTACGGCCTCACCTCCAACCTCGGCCTGGAGGCGCAGCAGCAGATCGGCGACGGCCTCGTCGTCGGCCGCATCGACTGGAACCACCGCGGCGAGGTCTACTGGGATCTCGCGAACCAGCTGCGCACCCCGCCGAAGAATTTCTTCAACGCCCGCATCGCCTACCAGTCGACCTACCGGGGCAGCGATTGGCAGGTCGCGCTCGTCGGCCGCAACCTGACCAACGAACGCACGCCGGCAGCGGTCGGCGCCAACGCGCTCGGCCCGGGCACGTCGCTGCGCAGCGCCAACGAGCCCCGCCAGATCGGGGTCGAATTCCAGGCGGGGTTCTGACGCGGTGACCACCGACATCACGGCCTCCCGCTTCCGGATCGCGGTCGACATCGGCGGGACCTTCGTCGACGCGGTGGCCTTCGACCAGCGCAGCGGCGAAGTCCACCTCGCGAAGGCGCCGACGACCCCGGCGCGCCCGGCCGACGGCGTGATGGCGGCGCTGCGCCGGCTCGGCACGCCGCTCGACCGCACCGATGTCTTCGTCCACGGCACGACGCTCGGCCTGAACGCGATCGTCGAGCGCCGCGGCGCGGTCACCGGCATCATGACCAACGACGGCTTTCGCGACCTCTTCGAGATCGGCCGCGCCGACGTCCCGCCGGAGCGGATGTACGACGTGCGCTTCGAGCGCCCGGCGCCGGTGGTACGGCGACGCCACCGGGTGGGCATGCCCGGCAGGCTCGATGCGCAGGGACGCGAGCTCACGCCGCTCGACGAGACCGCGGTTGCCCGTGCCGCCGACCAGCTCGTCGAGGACGGCATCGGGGCGCTCGCGATCTGCTTTCTCCACGCCTACCGCAACCCGGCGCACGAGGCGCACGCCGCCCGCATCGTGCGGCAACGACATCCGAACCTGCCGGTGTCGGTGTCGAGCGAAATCTGCCGCGAATACCGCGAATACGAACGCACCGCGACGACGGTGCTCGACGCGTATGTCCGGCCGATCTTCGAGGCCTACATCGAGCAGCTCGAATGGGCGCTCGCCGAGGGCGGCTTCGCCGGGCGCTTCCTGATCATGCGCTCGAGCGGCGGGGCGATGAGCGCGTCGCTCGCCGCGGCGGCGCCGATCTTCACCGTGCTCTCCGGCCCGGCGGGCGGGATTGTCGGCGCGACCCGCATCGCCGAGGCGACCGGCCGCACCCACCTGCTGTCGCTCGACTACGGCGGCACGAGCCTGGACGCGAGCGTCATCGAGCATCACCGCCCGCTGGTGATGCACGAGGCGACGCTCGAGCACTTCCCGGTGCTGATGCCGGTGTTCGACATCCGCTGCATCGGCACCGGCGGCGGCTCGATCGCCGAGGTGACCGAGGGCCTGCTGC
>CAZZWY010000320.1:5196-5404 GCA_964657785.1 uncultured Acetobacteraceae bacterium | reverse complement strand
AAGCGCAGCCGTAGTCCCTTCTACGGCGAGCATATGCAACGACGCCCGGCGGCCGAAGACACGGTTTTATGTGCCGCATCGCGTGAAACACCGCACCAGACCGCCGCTCATCGCGCCTCTTCGAATCCTGGAACGCCTTGCCGGAGCCTCTATGTCTGACACCGTCACCCCCGCCCCCGTCGCTGCTGCCCCGGTGGGCAATCCGAAA
>CAZZWY010000320.1:0-5186 GCA_964657785.1 uncultured Acetobacteraceae bacterium | reverse complement strand
CGCTGACCGCCGTGGCGGCCGTCGTCGACGTCGCCGGCGTCGCCTACGGCGCCTACTGGGCCCTGGTCCTGAACCATTTCGAGTCGACCGACAACGCCTACGTGCAGGGCAACGTCGTGCAGCTGACGCCGCAGATCAGCGGCACGGTGACGGCGATCGGCGCGGACGATACCGACCATGTCAAGGCCGGCCAGCTGCTGGTCAAGCTCGACCCGGCCGATGCGCAGGTCGCCCTCGACCAGGCCGAGGCGCAGCTGGCGCAGACGGTGCGTGAAGTCCGCACCACCTTCGCCAACAACAGCACGTTCAAGGCGCAGATCGCGCTGCGCGAGGCGGATCTCGCCCGGGCCCAAAGCGAACTCGCGCGGGCCGAGGACGACGTGGCTCGGCGTGCGCCGCTGCTCGCGACCGGGGCGGTCGGCAAGGAAGAGTTCAATCACTCGACCGCGCAGGTGGCGGCGCAGAAGAGCAGCGTCGCCGCGGCGCGGTCGGCGGTCGTCGCGGCCCGGGAACAACTCGCGTCGAACCAGACGCTGACCGACGGTGTCGCGATCGACCAGCATCCGAACGTGTTGCGGGCCGCCGCCCGGGTGCGCGAGGCGTTCCTGGCGCTGCGCCGGGCCGACCTGCTCGCGCCGGTCGATGGCTACGTCGCCAAGCGCAGCGTGCAGCTGGGCCAGCGGGTCGCGGCAGGGTCGCCGCTGATGTCGGTCATCGCACTCAACCAGGTCTGGGTAGAGGCCAACTTCAAGGAAAGCCAGCTCCAGAACCTGCGGATGGGGCAGCCGGTCGAGCTGGTCGCCGACGTCTACGGCAAGAAGGTGCAGTACCACGGCACGATCGAGGGCCTGGGGGCGGGCACGGGGGCGGCGTTCGCGCTGCTGCCGGCGCAGAACGCGACCGGCAACTGGATCAAGGTCGTGCAGCGCGTGCCGGTGCGGATCGCGATGGATCCGAAGGAGCTGACCGACCACCCGTTGCGCGTGGGCCTGTCGATGGACGCGAAGGTCGACATCAGCAAGACCGAAGGCCGGATGCTCGCCGATGCCTCCCAGAGCACGTCGAGCACCTCGCAGACCAAGGTGTTCGACGAGGACAACGGCGCGGCCGATGCAGAGGTCCGCAAGATCATCGCTGCCAACGGCGGCCGCATCGCGAAGGCGGAGGCGCCGAGTGTCGCCCGGGCCAAGTCCGCGACCCGCGCCCCGCGGACGCCGTCCGACTCGGCGCTCGCGACCGTGGTCGGTAGCGCCGCCGGGCCGTCTTCGGCTCAGATCAAGTAGGCGCCCATCGTGGAGTCGACGAGCATGGGATCGATGAGCGCGGAGTTGCCGGCCTCCGGCGTGCGGGCCGCTGCCCCCGGGGCGGCGCCCCCGGCCGCGACGCCCGCTGCCAAGATCGCCAGCCCGGCACCGACGGCCTCGGCCGGGCCGGCGAGCTATCCGCCGCTGACCGGCGGGCAGCTCGTGCTGGGCACGGTCGCGCTGTCGCTGGCCACGTTCATGAACGTGCTCGACACCTCGATCGCCAACGTGTCGATTCCGGCGATCTCCGGTGACCTGGGCGTGAGCCCTTCGCAGGGCACCTGGGTGATCACGTCGTTCGCCGTCGCCAACGCGATTTCGGTGCCGCTGACCGGCTGGCTGACGCAGCGTTTCGGCCAGGTGCGGCTCTTCACCGGCAGCATCGTGCTCTTCGTGATCGCGTCCTGGCTGTGCGGCCTGGCGCCGAGCATCGAGATGCTGATCGCCTTTCGGGTGCTGCAGGGTTTCGTCGCCGGGCCGATGATTCCGCTGTCGCAGACGCTGCTGCTGGCGAGCTATCCGAAGGCCAAAGCCGGTACCGCGATGGCGATGTGGTCGATGACCGTCCTCGTCGCGCCGGTCGCCGGGCCCCTGCTGGGCGGGTGGATCACCGACAACGTCTCCTGGCCGTGGATCTTCTACATCAACATCCCGGTCGGCATCTTCTCGGCCCTTCTGACCTGGTCGATCTACCGTGAGCGCGACCCGGGCCCGCGGCGCGTGCCGCTCGATTACGTCGGTCTGGTGCTGCTGGTGCTCTTCGTCGGGTCGATGCAGATCATGATCGACAAGGGCAAGGAACTCGACTGGTTCTCCTCGGGGTTGATCGTCAGCCTGGCAGTGGTCTCGGTCGTGAGCCTCGCGTGCTTCATCAGCTGGGAGCTGACCGACCGGCACCCGATCGTCGACCTGCGGCTCTTCTTCCGCCGCAATTTCGTCACCGGCACGATGTCGCTCTCGGTGGCGTACGGGCTTTTCTTCGGCAACGTCGTCCTGCTGCCGCTCTGGCTGCAGCAGTACATGGGCTATACCGCGACCTGGGCGGGCCTCGCCACCGCGCCGGTCGGCGTCCTCGCCATCGTGATGTCGCCCTGGGTCGGTCGCAACGTCAGCAAGATCGATCCCAGGATCTTCGCGACCGTGTCGTTCATCATCTTCGGGCTGGTGCTCTGGATGCGCTCGGCCTTCAACGCGCAGGCCAACTTCGCCGTGATCATGATTCCGACGGTGATCCAGGGCGCGGCGATGGCGTTCTTCTTCGTCCCGCTCCAGGCGATCATCTTCTCCGGATTGCCGCCCGAGAAGATGCCTTCGGCCTCGGGCCTCTCGAATTTCGTGCGGATCACCGCCGGCGCGGTCGGCACCTCGCTCTTCACGACGATCTGGGAAAACCGCGCGATGCTGCACCACGCGCAGATCGCCGAATCGTTCAACCAGAGCAACGATGCCGCCACGCTCGCCCTCGGCCAACTCCGCGCGGCCGGGCTCGATGCTCAGCAGGCTCTATCGAGCATCAACCGGATGGTCGACCAACAGGCCTACACGATGGCGGTGACCGACGTCTTCTACGTGTCGTCGGTGCTGTTCTTCTTCCTGATCGCGATCGTCTGGCTGGCCAAGCCGCAAGGCGGCGCGGTGGTCGACGCCGGCGGCGCGCACTGAAGACTCAGAGAGCCGCCGTGCTCCCGCCCGGGTTCGGCCCGGACGGCATCCCGCCAGCGCCGGCAGCGCCCTGCGCACCGGCCGCGGTCGTTTTGCCGGCCGCCGGCGCGCGGTCGACGAGCCGGGAGGCGTAGTGGCGGAACTGGCCTCGTCCGGCGCGCTTCGCCGCGTAGAGCGCTTCCCCGGCGTGCCCGATGGCCTCGGTCAGGGGGCCGCGGCCCTGTCGCCACAGCGCCGCGCCAACGCAGGCGCCGATGCGCAACCCGGCACGCGGCACCCGGTCGAACGGGCGCCCCAGGTCGGTGAGCAACCGGGTCGCGATCAGCCGTGCGACGGCCGCACCTTCGCCGACCGGGCAGGGCGCGAGGATCAGGAACTCGTCGCCGCCGAGGCGAAACACGATGTCGTCGCCGCGCGCCGCCCGGCACAGGCGTGCGCCGACCTGTCGCAGCGTGTCGTCGCCCACGCCGGGCCCGAAGCGCTCGTTGACCGGCTTGAAGTCGTCGAGATCGACGCATAGCACGCACAGTTCGAGCGGCGTGCCGGCGCGGTCCTGCGCCAGGGCCCGGGCGAGCCGCGAGAGGTAGGCCCGGTTGCGAAGACCGGTCAAGGCGTCGCGCAGGTCCGCCTTGGCGACGTCACGCGGAGCGTCGCCGGGGTGCTGGTCGTCCATCGCCTCCTGCAGGCGTTTGACCGTCGCGGCGATGTGCTGGACGACGTCGCGTCGGGGGATGCGACCGGACGTGCCGGCGTTTCGGCGACGCGCGGACGCGTTCGAAGTCGGCGGGTGGCGGCGCAGGAAATCGAACATGGTCGGGCGTGGGCTGAAGCGTCGCGTGATTGTCGCGACGCGTTCTGCGGCCATTGCGCTGATCAGATGCGCATCGTGTGCCTATTTCCGCGCGAGACCCGTCTCCCGTGCCTCGGCGGCCGGAATTCCCTGCCGCCCACGCTCATAGGGGCTCGCACGACTGCCGTGCCCGGCATCCCGCGATAGGATTCAACGTCACCCGACGCAGCACCGCGGAAAGCCTTCGACCGATGACCGACAAGCCCCGCAAGAAGCCCCAGGAACTGCGCAGCCAGCAGTGGTTCGGCCGACAGGATCGCGACGGTTTCGCCTATCGCAGCTGGGTCAAGGGCAAGGGCGTGCCGCACGATCAGTTCGACGGGCGGCCGGTCATCGGCATCTGCAATACCTTCAGCGAGCTGACGCCCTGCAACAGCCACTTCCGCCTGCTCGCCGAACAGGTGAAGATCGGGGTCTTCGAGGCGGGCGGGTTCCCGCTCGAGTTTCCGGTGATGAGCCTCGGCGAAACGATGCTGCGCCCGACGGCGATGCTGTACCGCAACCTCGCCAGCATGGATGTCGAGGAAAGCATCCGCGGCAATCCGGTGGACGGCGTGGTGCTGCTGATGGGCTGCGACAAGACGACGCCGGCGCTGATGATGGGCGCGGCCAGCGTCGACCTGCCGACCATCGGCGTCAGCGGCGGGCCGATGCTGAACGGCAAATGGCGCGGTCAGGAGCTCGGCTCGGGCACCGGCGTCTGGAGCATGAGCGAGCAGGTGCGCGCCGGCACGCTGAAACTCGCCGAATTCTTCGAGGCGGAAAGCTGCATGCACCGCAGCCACGGCCACTGCATGACGATGGGCACCGCCAGCACGATGGCGAGCATGGTCGAGGCGCTCGGCGTGGGCCTGCCGGGAAACGCCGCCTATCCGGCGGTGGATGGCCGGCGCAACGTGATCGCGCGCCTGGCCGGCAGGCGCATCGTCGAGATGGTGCACACCGACCAGAAGCTGTCGAGCATCCTCACGCGCGAGGCCTTCGAGAACGCCATCCGCACCCTCGCGGCGATCGGCGGCAGCACGAATGCGGTGATCCACCTGATCGCCATCGCCGGCCGCATGGAGGTGCCGCTGACCATCGACGACTTCGAGCGTCTGGCCAGCGAGATGCCGTGCATCCTCAACCTGCAGCCCTCGGGTGAGCATTTGATGGAGGACTTCTGCTATGCCGGCGGCCTGCCCGCGGTGATGCGGGAGATCGCCCCGCTGCTGCACCTGGGGCACGTCACGGCGAGCGGATGCACTGTCGCCGAGAACATCGCCGATGCGAAGAACTTCGACTCGCGCGTCATCAAGACGATGGCCGAGCCGTTCAAGGCCCATGCCGGCATCGCCATCCTGCGCGGCAACCTGGCGCCGCGCGGCGCC
>CAZZWY010000319.1:0-5410 GCA_964657785.1 uncultured Acetobacteraceae bacterium | reverse complement strand
GCCGAATTCGCCGCCGTCGCCGACGCGACGTTCGTCACGACCGAGCGGCTTTGAACGCTCCGCGACTGGCCGGCCGTGTGGCAGTCGTCACCGGCTCTGGACGTGTCGGCGGTTTGGGCGCGGCGATCGCGCTGCGACTCGCCGCGGAAGGCGCGGCGGTCGTGATCTCCGACATCGGCCGCTCGGTCGATGCGGCGACGCCAGAAGCGATGATCGGCACCAGCGTCAGCATGGCGGGGATGGTCGATGCGATCCGCGCGGAGGGTGGCGCCGCGTCGTCGCAGACGTGTGACGTGCGGCGCTGGTCCGACGTCGAGGCGCTGGCGCGGCACGCCGTCGAGACACACGGCCGGCTCGACATCTGGATCAACAATGCAGGTATCGGCTACCTGATGAAGCCGTTGCTCGACGTGACACCCGACGACTGGCAGTCGGTGATCGACGTCAATCTCACCGGCGCCTTCTACGGGCTGAAGGCGGCCGCGAGCATCATGGTCGCGGCCGGGCGAGGTGGCCGCATCGTCAACATCGCCAGCCAGGCATCCAAGTCGGGCTTCCCGTTCGCCCAGGCCTACTGTTCGTCCAAGCACGGGCTGGTGGGCCTGGTACGGTCGGCCGCGATCGAACTCGGCGAGCATGGCATCACCGTCAACAACGTCTGCCCGAACCATGTCACCACCGGTTTGGGCGCGTGGCAGAACGAATACTTCGCTGCGAAGACCGGCCGCACGGTCGAGCGCTACATGAGCGACATGGCTGCCCGCATTCCGATGGGTCGGCCCGGCCTTCCTGAAGACACCGCTGCGGCGGTCGCCTTTCTTTCGTCGGACGAGGCCCGCTACATCACCGCCGAGAGCCTCAATGTATCGGGTGGCGAAGAGCCGCACTGAGCGTGGCGGCGACATCGGTATCGTGTTCCAGCCCGTCGATCCACGCGACGAGGCCGACCTCGAGCGACGACTGCCCGGCGAATGCCAGGCAGTCCCTCGCCTTCTGCAGATGCTGCTCGCGCGTCAGCGGCCACTGCGGCGAACCGAGTTGCGCCACGACGTCGACGCGCAGCGTGCGGCCGTCGTGCAGACGGGCGATCGCATGAGCCGGCGTGAAGGCGGCCGGGTCGGGGTTGTCGTCGACCTCGACCGTGACGCGTCCGGCGATCGCGAGGCGCGCGGGATCGTGCAAGCGATCCGGCGTGAAGTCGTCGAGGCCGACCCCGCCGGTCTGCAGCACCGCGCCTGCGAGATAGGGGAAGCACAGCCGCGCGTAGGCCGGCGTCATCGACGCGGTCGCGGCGCGCCCGACGAGCCGGTTGATCAGCGACGGCGCCCGATAGACCAGCGTGGCGAGCTGGGCAGCGGTTACGCCGTGCTCGCGCATCAGAGTCCGGGTGGCGACGATGGCGCCGTGCGCCGCGCGCCCGGTCGGAAAAGGTTTCCAGCTCACTTCGACGATCCGCGGGCCCCGGTGCAGACCATCCCGCAGCCGCTCGCCGTCGAAGCCCGCCTCGAACAGCGTCAGGTAGCCGAACGGACCCTCGATCGAATCGAGCGGTCCCGGCAGCCCGGCGAGCGCGAGGTCGAGAGCCTGGATCGCGGAGCGCGCGGCCTGCGCCACCTGCACCGGCAGCGTCGGCTTGCCTTCGATGTGCGCCTGCATCGTGCCGGACGCGAACGCCAGCGCATAGCCGAAGGCATTGCGCAGCACGTCGGACGAGACGCCCCGCAGCTTCGCGAGAGCTGCCACCGAGCCGAAGACGCCTGCGGTCGCGGGCCGGAAGAAACGCAGCGGCGTTGTCGCCGCGACGCCGAGGCCGGTTGCGACATCGACGCCGGCCACCAGGGCGGTCAGCAGTTCTGCGCCGCTGTAGCGGCGCCCGGCCGCGTGCGCTCGATCGATTTCGGCCAGCAGCACCGACGCGACGGTGGCGAGCGGGTGCACGACCGCAGGCTCGTGGACGCAATCGAACTCCTGCGCGTGGATCTGGAAGGCGTTGACGAAAGCCGCGTCGGGCGCCGAGAGCTGGGCCGCACGACCGAGCACGCCGCACGGCCCGGCGCCGCCCCAGCCGCTCACCGCCCGCAGCACGTCTTCGGCATGCGGGGCCCGCGTTCCGGCGACGCCCACGCACAGCGTGTCGTGCAGGAAGGTTCGCGCCGCGTCGCGGGCAGCGACACTGACGGCCTCCCAGCGAAGCGCCAGCACATGGTCGGTCAGGATTTGCGAGGCATCCACGGTGGGGCTCCGGATTCGAGAGTGACGACACAACAAAAGGCGCGCGTCGCAAGCGGCGCGGCAACGAGGCGAACATGGCGATCCTGAATACCGACGAAGCCGACTTCGAGCTGTCGCTGCCGATCCTGATCGTGGGCGGCGGCGCCTGCGGTCTGACAGCGGCGCTGGCCGCAAGCGACGCCGGCTGCGATGTCGCGGTGCTCGAGCGGGACAAGACGCCGATGGGCAGCAGCGGCATGTCGCTGGGTGCGGCCTGCGCAGCCGGCAGCGCCGACCAGGCGCGTCATGGCATCGAAGATGACGGCGAGATCTTTGCCGCCGACGTGCGGGTCAAGACCGGAGGCGCCGCCGATGCCGTTCTCGCGCGACGCGTCGGCGACGAGTCCGGTCCGACGCTCGACTGGCTTGACGACAAACACGAGGTGACGCTGCGTCTGGACCCGAATTGGCCACCTGCGTTCGGCCATACGCGGACACGCATGCACGTCACACCGGGCCGCACCGGGGCCGACCTGATGTCGCGCCTCGCCGCGGCGTGCGACCACGCGGGCGTCGCCGTAGTAACGCAGGCCCGCATGACCGACGTCTTCGCCGACCGCAGCGGCGTGACCGGCGTGCGCTACGTCCGCCCCGATGGCGGCACGGCAGACGTCGGTTGCGCCGCGCTGATTCTCGCGACGTGCGGCTTCGGCGGAAATCGTACGATGATCCGGCAGTTCATTCCCACGATGGCCGAGGCGCCGTACTTCGGCTGGGAAGGCAATCAGGGCGACGGCATCCTGCACGGAGAAGCGCTGGGTGGGGTGCTCGTCGACATGGACGCCTATCAGGGCCTCGGACTGTTGGCCGAACCGCAGAGCATCGACGTCAACCCGCGCTTTTTGATCGAAGGCGGCTTCCAGGTCAACCGACGCGGCGAGCGCTTCTCCCATGAGCTCGACGACGTGTCCGGTCAGGGTGCGCGCGTGATCGCGCAGCCCGACGGCCTGGCCTGGGTGATCTTCGACCGGCGCATCCACGACCGTTGCGAGGACCTCCCGCAATACCGCACGTTGCGTGAGAGCGGTGGCGGGCACAGCGCCGACACGCTGGCGGCGCTCGCGACCCGCATGGGCATCGATGTCGCAGGTCTGCAAGCGACTGCGGCGGCGATCGCTCCTGGCGTGCCGGATCGCTTCGGCCGCGTGTTCACCACGCCGCCGCTGACCGCCCCGTTCCACGCCATCCGCGTCACCGGCGCGATTTTCCATACGCAAGGTGGCCTGGCGATCGATGGCGACGCGCGCGTGCGTCGAGCCGATGGCTCGCTGTTGCCCAACCTCTTCGCCGGCGGCGGCACGGCCCGCGGCATCAGCGGCCGCGGCGCTTCGGGCTATCTGCCCGGCGCGGGGCTGTGCACCGCGCTGACCCTGGGCCGCATTGCCGGCCGCGCTGCGAGTCGGCTCGTGAGCGAGCAACGTCGCGGCTAGGCGCTGCGGTCGTCCTCGCAGCGTCAACGCGGCGCGGCCTCGAGCGACGCCAGCCAGCGCGCGGTCCGACCGCCGAGCGGCTTGCCGCCGGTGATGCGCTCGGCCACGCCGATCGCGGCGCGCAGCGAGGCGACGTCCACGCCCGTCTCGATGCCGCAGCCTTCGAACAACAGCACCAGATCCTCCGTGGCCACGTTGCCCGCGGCGCCCGGCGCGAAGGGACAGCCGCCGAGACCACCCAGACTCGCGTCGAAGCGCCGCACGCCGGTGTCGTAGGCGGCCCAGGCGTTGGCCAGCGCGAAGCCCCGCGTGTCGTGGAAATGAACAGCCATGCGTTCCGCGCCGAAGCGCGCCACGCAAACATCCAGCAACGCGCTCACTTGGGACGGATAGGCGGCACCGATGGTGTCGGCGATGACCAGCTCGTCGAAGCCCGCGACGTCCAGTGCTGCGGCGAGTGCGAGCACATGATCGGGCGCCACCGCGCCTTCGAACGGGCATACGAATGCGACGGCGACGTAGGCGCGCGTGCGCAGGTTCGCCGTGCGCGCCGCTTCGAGCACCTCGATGCTGGCCGCGAGCGCTTCGGCAAGCCCCATGTTGAGGTTGCGGCGATTCATCGTGTCGGTGGCCGACAAGACCACCGCGACTTCCTCGACGCCGGCGTTGCGCGCGCGGTCCAGCGCGCGCAGGTTGGGGGCGAGCGCCGAGTAGCGGATGCGCTCGCGGTCGGGCAGCGCGGGGAACAGCAGATCGGCGTCGGCCATCTGCGGGACCGCTTTCGGCGACACGAAGCTCGTCGCCTCCACCGACACGATGCCGCTGGCGACGATGGCCCGGGCGAGTTCGAGCTTGTCGGCCAGGGGGACCAGCGCCGCCTGGCTCTGCAGGCCGTCGCGCAGGCCGACTTCGGTCAGGTGGACGCGGCTGGCGGACGACGGGCTCAAGCGACCATCCGTTCGCGCATCCAGTTCGCGAAGCGCGGCGTCCGCGGCGGCGCAAACCCGGTTTCCTCGAGGCAGCGTGCCTTCAACTCGTCGACGGTGCCACCGCGATTGAACAGCGCCGGCTTCTCGCCTTTTCGCGCAGCCTGCAGCGTGGCCCGCATGGCCTGCGTCGCGAAAGCATCGACCCTGCCGTCCTCCGCGAGCACCACGCCGTAGCGCTGTGCGCCTGTCGCGCTCACCAGCCCCCGTTCGACATCGAGCGCCACGAGATCGGCGGGCCGCTGCAAGGGATCGCCCCAGCCGCCGCCGCCCCAGGTGTCGAAGTGCAGCAGGTCGCCCGGCTCGACGTGCACGCGGTCGCACTTCGACGGCAGGTTGTGGACGCTGCCGTCGGCCTTCACGAGTTCCTTGCGGCTGCGCATGCCCGGCTCCCCGCCATTGACGCCCCACGGATAGGTCAGCCAGCGATCGTCGTGGATCGAGATGTCGCCGGGTTCGAGGAACTGATACGAGGTCCGCACGCCGTTGCCGCCCCGGTGCAGGCCCGCACCGCCCGAGTCGGGGATCGATTCGTAGGTCGCGATGCGCAGCGGAAAATAGCTTTCGAGATATTCGTTGGGCACGTTGGTGAACGACGGCCACAGCGAATGCCCGTCGGGCCCGTCGCCGGCCGGCCTGCCGGGGATGCCGCCGAAGCCGATCTGGAACAGCTGATACCACTCACCGTTCTTGTCGTAGCCCGAATACATCAGGTGCGGGCTG
>CAZZWY010000318.1:0-5426 GCA_964657785.1 uncultured Acetobacteraceae bacterium | reverse complement strand
CTCGGCCGCCGCATCGCTGAATTCGGCGATCTTGTCGAAGTTCAGGTACTGGTAGACCTGGTCGCTCGCCGCGGTCAGCACCCCCATGTCGACGAGGTACTCGGTGCGGGTCGGGATGCGGCCGAGCTTCGAGCAAATCGCCGCGAGTTCGGCGGAGCCGAGATAGACGTTCGAGTTCTTGCCGAGCCGGTTCGGGAAGTTGCGGGTGCTGGTCGAAAACACCGTCGCGCCCTCCTTGACCTGCGCCTGGTTGCCCATGCAGAGGCTGCAGCCGGGCATCTCCATGCGCGCGCCGGCATTGCCGAGCACGCCGTAGTGGCCTTCGTCGCTCAGCTTCTTCGCGTCCATCTTGGTCGGCGGCGCGACCCAGAGCTTCACCGGGATGTCGCGCTTGCCTTCGAGCAGCTTGCTCGCGGCACGGAAATGGCCGATGTTGGTCATGCAGGAGCCGATGAAGACCTCGTCGATCTTCGCGCCGGCGACGTCCGAGAGCGTCTTCACGTCGTCCGGATCGTTCGGGCAGGCGACGATCGGCTCCATCACGTCTGCGAGGTCGATCTCGATCACGGCAGCGTACTCGGCGTCGTCATCGCCCTTCATGAGCTGCGGGTTGGCGAGCCACGCCTCCTGCGCCTTGATGCGGCGCTCGAGCGTGCGGGCGTCCGAGTAGCCGTTGGCGATCATCCACTTCATCATCGTGATGTTGCTGGTGATGTACTCGGCGATCGGCTCCGGGTTCAGGTGCACGGTGCAGCCCGCGGCGCTGCGCTCGGCCGACGCGTCGGAGAGCTCGAAGGCCTGCTCGACCTTCAGGTCCGGCAGGCCCTCGATCTCGAGGATGCGGCCGGAGAAGATGTTCTTCTTGCCCTTCTTCTCGACCGTGAGCAGCCCCTGCTTGATCGCGTAGAGCGGGATCGCGTTGACGAGGTCGCGCAAGGTCACGCCGCGCTTGGCGGCGTCGGCCATCGTGCCCTTGAAGCGCACGAGCACGCTCTCCGGCATGTCGAGCGGCATCACGCCGGTCGCGGCGGCGAAGGCGACGAGCCCCGAGCCGGCCGGAAAGCTGATGCCGATCGGAAACCGGGTGTGGCTGTCGCCGCCGGTGCCGACCGTGTCGGGCAGCAGCAGACGGTTGAGCCAGGAGTGGATCACGCCGTCGCCCGGGCGCAGGCTGATGCCGCCGCGGGTGCTGATGAAGTCGGGCAGCTCGTGGTGCATCTTCACGTCGACCGGCTTCGGGTAGGCCGCGGTGTGGCAGAAGCTCTGCATCACCAGGTCCGCGGAGAAGCCGAGGCAGGCGAGATCCTTCAGTTCGTCGCGTGTCATCGGGCCGGTCGTGTCCTGCGAGCCGACGCTGGTCATGCGCGGCTCGCAGTAGGTGCCGGGGCGCACGCCTTGCTGGACGCCGTCCACGACCGGGAGGCCGCACGCCTTGCCGACCATCTTCTGACCGAGGCTGAAACCCCGGTGCGTGTCCTCCGGGTTCTGGGGCAGGCGAAAGAGGGTGCTGGGCGGCAGGCCGAGCACCTCGCGCGCCTTCGCGGTCAGGCCGCGGCCGATGATGAGCGGAATGCGGCCGCCGGCACGCACTTCATCGAACAGCACCTCGCTCTTGACCTTGAACTCGGCGATCGGCTGGCCGTCTTTCAGCGCCACGCCATCGTACGGGCGCAGCTCGACGACGTCGCCCATGTTCATCTGGCTGACGTCGAGCTCGATCGGCAGCGCGCCCGAGTCTTCCATCGTGTTGTAGAAGATCGGCGCGATCTTGGCCCCGAGGCAGACCCCGCCGAAGCGCTTGTTCGGGACAAAGGGGATGTCCTCGCCGGTGAACCAGAGCACCGAATTCGTCGCCGACTTGCGCGACGAGCCGGTGCCGACGACGTCGCCCGCGTAGGCGACGAGGTGGCCGCGGGCGCGCAGGTCTTCGATGAACTTCACCGGGCCGCGCTTGCCGTCTTCTTCCGGGACGATGCCGGGGCGGGCGTTCTTGTGCATCGCGAGCGCGTGCAGGGGAATGTCCGGGCGGCTCCAGGCGTCGGGCGCGGGCGAGAGGTCGTCGGTGTTGATTTCGCCGGCCACCTTGAAGATGCTGACGGTGATCGACGCCGGCACCTGCGGGCGCGAGGTGAACCATTCGGCGTCGGCCCAGCTCTGCAGCACCGCCTGGGCGTTGACGTTGCCCTTCTCGGCCTTTTCCTGCACGTCATGGAACTGGTCGAACATCAGCAGCGTCTTTTTCAGGGCCTCGGCCGCGACGGCGCCGACGGTCGGGTCGTCGAGCAGGTTGACGAGCGGGCTGATGTTGTAGCCGCCGAGCATCGTGCCGAGCAGGCGCGTCGCCTCTTCCCGGCTGATCAGCGTGCACGTTTCATATCCGTGCGCGACCGCTGCGAGATACGAGGCCTTGACCTTGGCGGCATCGTCGACCCCGGCGGGAACGCGCTGCGAGATCAGCTCGACCAGCGTGGCGCCTTCGCCGGCCGGGGGCGCCTTCAGCAGTTCGATCACTTCGGCCGTCTGCTTGGCAGAGAGCGGCAAGGGCGGAATCCCGAGCGCGGCTCGTTCGGCGACATGTTGGCGATAGGCTTGAAGCATCGGTGGACTCCTGTTGAAAGCGGAAGGCTACGGGCGGATGCCGGCGGTCACGTCGCGGTCGAGGTGCCTCGCGGCACGATGACCTTGAGACCCTTGAAATAGTCGCGGAAGAAGCCGGCGTCCCGCGTGATCAGGGCATTGCACTGAAGCAAGGCATGGGCCCCGACGAGAAAGTCGGGCACGGTGCGCTGCCGGGTGCCCCCACGGGCGCGGTAGCGGCGCTGCATTTCGCCGGCGCGGATCGCCGCGTTGCGCTCGACCTGGTGAAAGCCGATGCCCATGTCCTCGATCACCTGCATCGATTGATCGCCGTCGCGCAGCGAACTGCAGATTTCGGCGACGACGACGTCGCAGACGACGACGGGACCATCGGTCAACGCGATGCGCAAGGCATCTTCGGCCGCGTCGGCGTTCTCGGCGCCGGTGAGGATCTCGACGAGCACGGAGGAATCGATCGCGATCATGAACGCGGACGTGTCAAAGGTCGACCGGGTCGCCGGGCGCGCGGCCGCGAACCGCGCGCATCGCCTCGTCGACATCCACGAAGCCGTCGAGCTGAAAGCGCCCGCGCGCCCGCGAAATCGCGTCGTCGACGTTCTTGCGCAGGATGATGCGGCCGCCGTCGAGTTCAACGCTGAGCTGGGTCCCTTTGATCAGGCCGAGGGCTTCCCGCACAGCTTTGGGGAGGGTGATCTGACCCCGTTCCGCGACGATGGCTTCCATAGGCAGGTTCCTCGAGTATGCAAGAATTGTACATACTTTTCGCTTCCTACTTTCCGGCGGCTCCGTCCCGGTCGCGTCAGTTCGCGGCCGACGACGGCGACGCAGCCGGCACGGGCAGCGCCAGCAGGGGCGCCGCGCCGCCACGAGTTGCCGCCGGCTGCCCCGATTCGCTCGCGGAGGCTGCCGCGGCCGCCTTGGCGACGCGTGCGGCCTCGATCAGTTCGCGCTGCCTCGCGCTGACGCAGTCGTCGACGATCCGGTGAGCGGTCTGCACGTTGAGCAACATCGACTTGCTCGAGATCTGCACCATCAGCGTTTCGCCGCGGATGTCCTCGAGCCGGATCGCCCCGGTCGACGACAGCACCGGCTTCATGAGGTAGAGCGCCTTGGCGTGCTTGACGTCGACGAAACCGGGGTACTTGAGGCTGCGCAGGATGTCGATCGTCTGCTTGAACTCGCATTCGTAGGCGCCGTAGTAGACGCGCTCGGCGGCGTCGAGCTGCTCGGGCGTGGCCGGCTCCGCCGGCGCGAACTCGACCTTGGCAGGCGGCGCAGGCGCCTTGCGGACTGCCTTTTTCGGGGGTGCCTTGGCCTTCTTGGCGGGGGGTGCCGGCGTGGTCTGAGCGTCGGCGAGGAGCGGCGCCGACGCGAGCGAGAGGGCCACGGCGAGCGCCAGCGGCCAGCGAAATCCGGAACGAATCGGGGTCATGAGGTGCAGTGAAAGGAAAAGGGCGGGAGGAACAGGGCGCAGGACGAGGGGCGAGTGCAACGATCGCAGCTCCGGGTCGTGCCCGCGCGTCAAAGGTCTTCGGGGGACTCGAAAAAGCGCTCGCGGGCCGCCTCGGGCACCGACCGGCCGGTTCGCCGTGCGCGCTTGAGCACGTCCCAGAAAAAGCGGTAGCTCGCGCGATCGTGCAGCGTGTCGCGGCCGCCAGCGTCGCGATGCCGGATCGGCGCCCACTCGGCTTCCTGGGCCGCGGTGAGGATGTCCGCGGCGAGCAGCACTTCGGAGTCGGTCGGGGCGAACGCCTCGACGATCGGCGCGATCTGGTTCGGATGAATGCTCCACATCCGCGTGTAGCCGAACTCGAACGCGGCACGGCGCGCGGCCGCAGCGATCGCGACCGCATCGTTGAATTCGGTGACAACGCAATGCGACGGCACCTTGCCATGGCCGTGGCAGGCTGCCGCGATCTCGAGTTTCGCCCGCACGACGAGGGGATGGCTGAACTGGCCCTCGGCGCTCATGCCGGCGGCCGGAATCGCCCCGCGGTGCGCCGAGACGAAATCCATCAGCCCGAACGAGAGCGACTCGATCCGCGGATGCGCCGCGATGGCATCGACCTCGCGCAAGGCGCCGTGGGTTTCGATCAGGGCATGCACCGGAATGCGGCGTTCCAGGCCGCGAACCCGCAGCTGGTGATCGATTTCGGCGCAAGCGGCTTCGACGTCCCGCAGCCCGTTCGGCTTCGGCAGCATCAGGTAGGCGAGGCGCCCGCCCGCCACGCGGACGAAGGTCTCGACGTCGGCCCCGAAACTCGGATGGTCCACCGGATGGACGCGCACTCCGACGCGGCCGAAGCGGTTCGCTTTCGAGGCGGCGAGCTCCGCGGCCATGTGCGCATGATCGGCCTCGCCGCCGACCGGAGCGCCGTCTTCGCAGTCGAGCGTCACGTCGAACACCGGGCCGAGCTCGGCCTGCCGTTCGAGGCTCTTCCTCATCCGCGCTTCGACACCGCAGTAGTGGTCGCAGACCGGCAGCGCCGGCGCCGCATCGGCGCCGTCGACGAGCGCGTCGCGGGGGTGAACGGCGCTCGTCACGTCAGAGGAGGTGCTTGACCCCGTCCTGCTCGCCCTGTAGTTCGGCGAGCGTCGCGTCGATGCGCTCCTGGCTGAACGCGTCGATGGGCAGGTCTTGGACGACCTTGTACTCGCCCGCCTCGGTCGTCACCGGGAAACCGAACATCACGTCCTTCGGAATGCCGTACTGGCCGTCTGACGGAATGCCCATCGTCACCCACTTGCCGTTGCTGCCGAGCGCCCAGTCGCGCATGTGGTCGATCGCCGCGTTCGCTGCCGAAGCCGCCGACGAAACGCCCCGCGCC
>CAZZWY010000317.1:4223-5430 GCA_964657785.1 uncultured Acetobacteraceae bacterium | reverse complement strand
GACGGTCGGATAGCGCGACGGGATCAATCGATAGCTCGGGTGCCAGTGCGTCCGGGCGATGGGAATGTCGAGGACGCGTCCTGGCGTCGCCGCTGCCGTCAAGCCTTGCCCCCGCGTTGCGCGTCGAGGTAGTTGCGAACGACGAACAGATCGGCCACCTGGCCGCCCAGCATCCGCTCGATCGCGGAGCGGCCAGCGAAGATCGGCGCGCTGTTCGGCTTTCTCACCCACTCGTCGGCACGCTCCGGCACCGGCAGCAGGATCTGCAGAGCGGCGTAGATGCCGAAGACATACGACAGCCGTTCCAGCACGTGACGGTCGAGCGGCCCGACCTTGCCCTGCTTCCACTGATAGAGCGTGGTGCGGCCGACGCCCAGCAGCACGGCCTGCTCGGCGAGACCGAGGCTCCAGGCATCGCAGATGCGCCAGAAGGTGCGCAAGGCGGCTTGCGCCGCCGATGCCGAGCCGAGGTCGACCGGGACGGAGGCGGATTTCAGAACGGCGTTCATCGAATCGATTCGGAGACGGCCCGAAGGCCAGTGCCCCGAGCCTAGTTCATCGGCGAACAAATTTCAAATAAATGGTTAACGCCGGACTGCCGCATGCTGCGCGTCGGTGTCTTGCCGTCGAGGAGCCGCGTCAGCCGCGTGCGTGCGTCACGCCGCCATCGACGACCAGCGTCGAGCCCATCACGTAGTCGCCGGCGCGAGACGCCAGATAGATCGCCGCGCCGGCCATGTCGTCGTCGCGCCCGATCCGGCGCGCCGGGATGCGCGCCGCGGTCTCCTCGGCCTGGTCGCGGGCGACCCGGTTCATTTCGGAGGCGAATGCGCCCGGAGCGATCGCACTGACGACGATGTTGTCCTGGGCGAGCCGCAGCGCCATGCGGCGTGTCAGCTGGATCAGACCCGCCTTGCTCGCCGCATAGGAGTAGGTCTCCTGCGGATTGACCGAGATGCCGTCGATCGACGCGATGTTGATGACCTTCGCGGGCCGCACCTTCGCCGCCTCGCGCAGCGGGCCGATCAGCGCCTGGGTCAGGAAGAACGGCGTTTTCAGGTTCAGGTCGACGACCTTGTCCCAGCCCTTTTCCGGAAAGGTGTCGAAGGCCTCGCCCCAGGCGGCACCGGCGTTGTTGACGAGGATGTCGAGCGCCGGCTCGCGGCGGCTGATCTCGGCCGCGAGCGCTTGCAGGTTCTCGGTGGTC
>CAZZWY010000317.1:3616-4213 GCA_964657785.1 uncultured Acetobacteraceae bacterium | reverse complement strand
CACGAGGCCGTTGGCGGTCTGCGTCGCCAGCGAGAGGGAGCGCTCGGCCCGGTCGCGCTGCGCCTGCGCCTCGTTGCGGGCCTGTTCGGCAGCGAGGCGCTGCGTCTGCGCCTCGCGGCGGCTGATCTCGGCCGCGAGCGCTTGCAGGTTCTCGGTGGTCGAGATGTCGGCCGGCAGCGAGACGCATTCGGCGCCGTCGGTCGACAACGCCGCAGCGGTGCGGTCGCAATCCGCCGCCTTGCGCGCCGTGATGTAGACGCGTTTTGCGCCCTGCGCGAGGAAGCCGGCGGCAATCATCCGGCCGATGCCGCGCGAGCCGCCGGTGACGAGCGCGATCCGGCCGGCGAGTGAAAACAGATCGGTCATGGGTGTCTCCTTCTTGTGGGTCGGGACGAGGATTCTGGATCGCCGGGCACGGCGCGGCTGTCGCCGGCGTGTCGCGCCGATCAGTCGAGGAGCCGGAGGCCTGCGGCGACCGCATCGACGCGCGCCGCCTGGATCGCCTGACCGATCGCCGGGCCCGATTTGCCACGCGCGGCAGCCTCGGCAGCGACCGCTGCGGTGTCGACCGCCGCCGCGAGCGTCCGCGCCGTCGCC
>CAZZWY010000317.1:0-3606 GCA_964657785.1 uncultured Acetobacteraceae bacterium | reverse complement strand
CGCCAGCCGTTCGCGTTGCGGGTACGGCGCTGCCTCGCGCCCTAGCCGGCCGCGGGCATCGCATTCGCACGCGAGCAGCAGTTCGTCGAAACGCTCGCGGCGCCGAAATGCGTCGCAGCGTTCGAGCAAGCGAACGATCGCCGCGGCACCGAACTCGAGGCTCCGGTGGACGTTGCCGTGCTCCCGGGCGACGACGTCCGCGAGCTCGCGGCAAGCGACCGGCACCCGCAGGCGCTCGCACACACCGCGAACGAGCCGGGCGCTCCGCGCTTCGTGGCCGATGTGGCGAGGCAGCACGTCGGCGGGTGTCGTGCCCTTGCCGAGATCGTGGCCGAGGCAGGCGAAACGCACCTCCAGGCTCGCGCCGAGACGTGCGGCCATGTCGAGCACCATCATCAGGTGGACGCCGGTATCGATTTCCGGATGGTGCGCCGCCGGCTGGGGCACCCCCCAGAGTCGATCGACCTCCGGCAGCAGCCTGGCGAGCGCGCCGCACTCGCGCAGCACGCCGAAGAGACGCGACGGTCGCGCCTCCATCAGCCCGCGGGCAAGTTCCTGCCAGACGCGCTCCGGCACCAGCGCATCGACCTCGCCGCGCTCGACCATGCGACGCATCAGCGCCAGCGTCGCGTCGGCCACACGGAAATCGTCGAAGCGGGCCGCGAACCGGGCGACGCGCAGGATGCGCACCGGGTCTTCCTCGAAGGCGGGCGAGACGTGGCGCAGCAGCTTGTCGGCCAAGTCGCGGGCGCCGCCGAACGGGTCGATCAGCGTCCCGGCGGCGTCCCGAGCCATCGCATTGATGGTGAGGTCGCGGCGCTGCAGGTCTTCCTCGAGCGTAATGCCGGGGTCGAACTGCAGCTCGAAGCCGCGATAACCGGCACCGACCTTGCGCTCGGTCCTCGCCAGCGCATGCTCTTCGCGGTGCACGGGATCCAGGAACACGGGGAAGTCGCGACCGACGGCGATGAAGCCGTCGGCAAGCAGCTCTTCGGGCCGCGCACCGACCACGACCCAGTCTCGATCGTGGGTCTCGCGTCCCAGCAGGGCATCGCGAACCGCGCCGCCCACGAGGTAGCGGGTGGCGGTCACGCGGACGGCTCGCTCGCCTCGGGGAGGCCCGGCGGCCTCATGCCTGGGTTCGATACGGTTCGTCTTCGGGGAGGAAGTCGTGCTCCTCGAGCGCCGCGGCGATCCACGCCTGCATCGCGGGCAGGCCGAGGATGCGTTCGACATACGCGGCCGCTGCCGCGGGCACCGGCAGCGCATAGGTGCGGATGCGCAGGCAGACCGGCGCGAAACACGCGTCCGCGATCGAGAACGCGCCGAACAGGAACGGGCCGGCAGCAGCGGCGAGCGACTCCTGCCAGATCGCGACGATCCGCGCCAGGTCCCGACCGACGCCAGGCTGCTCGCGCAAGAGTCGAACGCCGACTTCCGGCAGGACCGCCTCCACGTTCATCGGGCAGTGCGTGCGCAGATCGGCGAAGCCGGCGTGCATCTCCGCGGTGACACTGCGGGCCCGTGCCCTTGCCTTGGCATCAGCCGGCCAGAGGGTCTTGTCGGGAAACTTCTCGGCCAGGTACTCGGCGATCGCCGGCGTCTCCCACACCGCGAAGCCGTCCGCCTCGACCAGCACCGGCACCCTGCCGGCGGGCGACACCGTGGCGACCGTGCGCTTGAAGGCGGAGTCCTCGCTGAAATCGAGGCGGAGTGCGACTTCCTCGAAGGGAATCCCTGCCTGCCGCAGCAGAAGCCACGCGCGCAGCGACCACGACGAATAGTTCTTGTTGCCGATGTAGAGCTTCATGCGACCTCCTGGCGAGCACGCTCGATGCTACCCAGGACCGGGGCCGCGGCGCGTGATCGATTCGCATGCGCTGCATGCCGCCAGCGCATGGACGCCGTGTCCGCGCCCGCCCGGCTCACCCGGCGACCGGCGTCGGGACGGTCAGGGCAAATCCTTCTCCGCCGGGGGCTCGTTCGGGTCGCCCGGCACGACCGCGCCACCGAGGCGCGGCGCCAGGGCCGGCGGCCGGCCGTTGAGGATCGCAGCGTAGTAGGTCGCGTTGCTGAGCACCTTCTTCACGTAGTCACGGGTCTCGGCGAAGGGAATGTTCTCGGCCCAGATCGCCGGCTCGAGCACGGGGCCGTCGCGCCACTTGCGCGGCCGGGCGGGGCCGGCGTTGTAGGCCGCCGACGCGAGCGCCTGCGAACCGCCGAAGTCGTCGAGCACGAGCTTCAGGTAGGCAGTGCCGAGCTTCAGGTTGGTATCGCGGTTGGCGATCAGCTCCGGGGTGTACGCGACGCCGATCTTCCTGGCCGTCCAGCGGGCGGTGGCGGGCATGATCTGCATCAGCCCGGACGCACCGACAGTCGATCGCGCATCGATGATGAACCGCGATTCCTGCCGGATCAGCCCGTAGACGAAGGCCGGGTCGAGGCCGATCTCGCGCGCCCGGGACGTCACTTCCTTGCGGTAGGGCATCGGGTAGCGCTGGTCGATGTCGATCTCGGCCTCGGTGCGGTCGCTGGTGTTGATGCACCGGTCCCAGACGTCGTTGTCGCAGGCCAGTTGCGCGGCGGCGAGCAACTCCCGGTCCTTCAGGCCGCGAAGCGTGTAGTTCCATTCGCGCACGCCCTCCGAACGCAGGCCGATCGCGATGAGTTGCAACGCGCGGCCGAGGCCCGGGCGCTGGGCGGCGGCCGACTTCTCGTCGGCGCTGAGCGGCGTCAGTCGAGCCGGCATGAAGACCGGCTGGCCGAGGTTTTCCGCCGCGAGCGCGCCGTAGAAGTTCAACTGGGCGGCGACGCTGCCGAGCAGCTCGCGCGCCATGCTGCGCATCGAATCGCCGTCCTGCGAGTCTTTCGCGAGCGCCTGCATCGCCCGCGCCTTCCAGTACACCCAGGCCGCGTCGCGCTGATCGGCCGGCCCCATCGCGTTGATGGCCTGCACCACCTGCTGCCAGCGGGCCCGGCCGTTGTCGGCACGGAGCGCGGCGCGGGCCTTCCAGGCGAGCGTCTCGTCGGGCCAGTCGAGGTCGCGGCCCGCCTTCGAGCGTTGATCCGAGCGCAGGAAATAGTCCGACGCGTCCGGCTGGAGCCGGATCGCGGACTGCTTGCCGAGCACCGCCCAGCTCCAGGAGGCGAGATCGGCGGGCAAGGCCTTGTCCCAGCGCGCGTTGAGTTGCACGGCGGCGGCGTCCGGATCGTTGCTCGCGATCCGCAGCAGGGCCAGCGTGGTGAGTTCGGCCGCCGTGCGGTCGCGGGCCGAGGCGTTGCGGGCGAGGTAGCGGGCGGGGTTGTCGGCGATGTCCGTGACGGCGGACCCGACCTGCGGACCGATCAGCGACGCCGCCTGGACGGCGGCGCGCGGCTTGTTCGCGTCGAGCGCGAAACGGGCCTTGCGCCAGACGTCGGCAGGGCCGAACTGCTTCGCCTCGAAGAGCGTCGCCGCCAGGAGCGCGCAGCCGGTGTCGGCATCGCGCTGCGCCATCCAGGCGGCGCGGGCCGCCTCGCGCACGTCCTTGCCGGCCTGCTGGTCGACGAGCAGCGCATAGCAGCTGACCTCGCGGTCGTCGTTCATGCGGAAGCGCGGGTACTCGG
>CAZZWY010000316.1:0-5445 GCA_964657785.1 uncultured Acetobacteraceae bacterium | reverse complement strand
CCTTTTGCCCCGGCAGCTCGACCTTCGGAAACATGACGAGCCAGCGCATCTCCTCCGGCGTCGACCCGCCGGCTTGCGTCTGCACGCCGCCGGTGAACTGCTCGTAGGTCTGGCGCTCGAGCGCCTCCAGCAACGGCCGCGAGAGCAGCAGCATCTGCTGGTCCGACGGCAGCCCGAGCTCCATTCGCAGCCGCAACTCCCGGCCGCCGATGTACGGGCGCTGCGCCGGCCCCCATTCGAGACGCCAGGGAAGCGATTCGAGCACGCCCTCGATCACGAAGCCGGCGTCGCCGCGGGCGCGCCGGAACACGTGGCCGCGACGGCCGGCCCAGTCGGAAACGGCACGCGACTCGCGCTCGACGCTCGGCCGGGCGAAGAAGCGCTTGATTGGCCCGAGCATCGTGACGACCCCTGCGTTGAAGTGGACCCGCGAACGACGAGGGCGAGCGACGCGTCCGAGCGACGAAGTGTATTCGTGGGCGCCGAGCCTTCGGCAGGAACCTGCCGGCACGCACTCCCGAGCGATCCGGTCCGTCGTCCGGCAGGAGGCGCAGCGTTCGACCGGCTAACCTCCCGGCTGGTCACGCCCCAGAGGATTCTCATGAAACCCATTCTTTTCGCAACCGTTCTCGGCGCATGCGCTGTCGCCGCGGTGCATGCCGAGTCGATCGGCGAAGTCGACACCGTCTTCAAGCTGATCGGCCCCGACCACAAGATCACCGTCGACGCCTACGACGACCCCAAAGTCGCCGGCGTCACCTGCTATGTCTCGCGGGCCAAGACCGGCGGCATCAAGGGCGCCGTCGGCCTCGCCGAAGACAAGGCGGAAGCCTCGATCGCCTGTCGCCAGGTCGGCCCGATCGACTTCAGCGGCGGGCCGCTGCGCGACCAGGAGGAAATCTTCAACGAGCGGCTCTCGATCCTCTTCAAGAAGCTGCGGGTCGTCCGCATGGTCGACCGCAAGCGCAACACGCTCGTCTACCTGACGTATTCGGACCGCGTCATCGACGGCTCGCCGAAGAACAGCGTCACGGCGGTATCGGTGGACCGCGCCAGGCCGATCCCGGTCAAGTGATCCGGTCCGCGCCTGGCAACGATTCGCTAGGGCCGACCGCTCAGCGTCGCGGCCAGCAGCAGCACGAACCCGGTGGCCGCCACCGCCATGTGCCCGAAGGCGAGCAGTTCGGGCGACGGCGCGCGCCGCCAGCGCCGCGCCTGGGCGGTGACGACCCCGCCGAGCGCCGCGAGCCACAGCAGGCCGAGCGCCGTCGCGGCGAGTCGGGGCAGGCCGACTGCCGCCCAGCCGAAGCTGAGCAGCGTCAGTCCGGCCGCCGCCAGCCAGCCGTGCGCCTTGCCGACCAGGCTCGGTGGCGGCCGATCGAAGCCGAAACGCCACAACGCCACGCCCGCGCCGGCTGCACCCGCGGCGGCGAGCAGCCAGGCCGAGGCTCGAACGATGGTCGAGGGTTCGATAGAGGCGTCCCTGTTGGATGAGGCGGCGAAATGAAGGCGCAGAGCGTAACCCGAAGCGCCGTGAGCGTCTCACCAGGACCGGCCCTCGGGCAAATGCCGCTGGACAGGCACACGGCGGTGGCGGCATCCTCTACCCCATGAACAGTCCCCTGACCGAAGCCGCCGGCCGCGTGCGTCTCGACTTCGACGCCGCGCTCGCGGTCGTCACGATGAACCGGCCCGAGGCGCACAACGTCCTCGACGTCGAAACCTCGCTCGCGTTGCGCGGCGCCATTGCCGAGATCGCGCCCCGTGTGGCCGCGGGCACGGTGCGCGCGGTGCTGCTGCGGGGAACCGGTCGGAGCTTTTGCGCCGGCGGCGCGATCGGCGGGTTCGGCGGCAGTGCCGACGAGCGCGCCGCGGTGCTCGCCGACATGATCCCGCCGCTGAACGAGGCGCTGCACACGCTGGCGACCCTGCCCGTGCCGGTGCTGAGCGCGCTCAACGGTGCGGTCGGCGGCGGCGGCATCGGCCTGGCCTTCTGCGCCGACATCGTGATCGCGGCCGAGTCGATGGTGCTGCGCGGCGGCTACACCGGCATCGGCCTGACGCCCGACGTCGGCTCCTCCTGGTTCGTCACGCGCGCGGTCGGGCCGCAACTCGCCAAGCGCATCTTCTTTTGCAACGAAAAAATCGCTGCGGGCCAGTGTCTGGCCTGGGGCCTGATCAGCGAAATCGTGCCCGACGCCGAACTCGACGCCCGTGCGCTCGCGATGGCGCGGGCGCTCGCCGCGGGCGCGACGCGTGCGATCGGACGCACCAAGTCGCTGCTCGACGGCGCTGCGCAGCGCACACTCGCGGAGCAGATGGCTCTCGAAGCGCGCTTCATGGTCGAGTCGGGGCGCGACGAGGAATCGGCCGAGGGCGTCTCGGCGTTCATGGGCAAGCGAGCGCCGCGCTTCGCCACCTCGGGAGTCGACGCGGCGAACGGGGCCGCATGACCGCGTTCGTGCCCGCGTCCATGGCCAAATGGGCCGGCCTGACTCCCGGCCCGGCGAACCGAACCACCCTGTCGCCCATCAGCTTCCTGCGCCGCTCGGCCGAGGTCTACCCCGATCGCCTCGCGGTGATCCACGGTGCCGGCCGCTGGACCTACGCCGAGACCTACGAGCGCACCCGGCGCCTGGCCTCGGCGCTCGTGCGCCACGGCGTCGGCGCGGGTGACGTGGTCGCGACCCTGCTGCCGAACGTGCCGGCGATGGTCGAGGCGCACTTCGGGGTGCCGATGGCGGGCGCGGTGCTCAACACGATCAACACCCGGCTCGACGCCGACACGATCGCCTACATCCTCGACCACGGCGAGGCACGCGTGCTGATCGTGGATCGACAGTTCTCCGCGATCGTTCGGGCCGCGCTCGACCGGCTCGACGCCGAGATCGTCGTGATCGACCACGACGACGCGCTCTATGACGGCCCCGGCGAGCGCATCGGCCGGATGGACTACGAGGCGTTCCTCGCGCTCGGCGACCCGGCCTTCGACTGGGCGCTGCCGGAGGACGAGTACCTGCCGATCGCGCTCAACTACACCTCGGGCACGACCGGGCGCCCGAAAGGGGTCGTCTACCACCACCGCGGTACCTTTCTCGAGGCGATGGGCAACATCACCGCGTGGGCGATGCCGATGCACCCGGTCTACCTCTGGACCCTGCCGCTCTTCCACTGCAACGGCTGGGCCTTCGCCTGGAGCACGGCCGCGATGGGCGGCACGCAGGTGTGCCTGCGCGGCATCGATACCGGGGCGATCTTCGCGGCGATCGCCGAGCACGGCGTGACGCATCTGTGCGGCGCGCCGACCGTGCTCGGCCTGCTCGCCGCGGCCCCGGCCGAACAGCGGCGCCCGTTCGCCCATCCCGTCCACCTGCAGACCGGCGGCTCGCCGCCCCCGGCGAAGATCATCGAGGCGGTCGAGGCGATCGGCTTCAAGGTGCTGCAGATCTACGGCATGACGGAGCTGCTCGGCCCGTCGAGTTCGTGTCAGCCGCAAGCGTCGTGGGCCAGCCTGCCGATCGCCGAACGCGCCGAGCTGATGGCGCGCCAGGGCGTTCGCTATCCGGTCGTCGAGCAAGTCGTCGTGGCCGACTCGGCCACCTGCGTGCCGGTGCCGCGCGACGGGCGCACCGTCGGCGAAATCCTGCTGCGGTCCAACACCGTCATGCTCGGCTACTTCAAGGATCCGGAGGCCACCCGGGAAGCCTTCGACGGCGGCTGGATGCACACCGGCGACCTGGCCGTCTGCCACCCGGACCACTACGTCGAGATCAAGGACCGCAAGAAGGACATCATCATCTCCGGCGGCGAGAACATCTCGAGCGTCGAGGTCGAGATCGCGCTCTACAAGCACCCGGCGACGCAGCTCGCCGCGGTGGTCTCGCGGCCCGACCCGAAGTGGGGCGAAACGCCCTGCGCCTTCGTCCAGCTCAAACCCGGTGCAGAGGCGTCGGAGGCCGAATTCATCGCGTGGTGCCGCGACCGGATCGCGCATTACAAGGTTCCCCGCCGGGTGGTTTTCGGCCCGATCCCGACGACGGCGACGGGAAAGATCCAGAAATTCGTGCTGCGGGAGAACGCGCGCGAGCTCGATCACGACTCGCCGCCCGCATGACGACCGGCGCGGCATGACCGACCAGCCGAACCCGGCCAGCGGGTCGTGGACCATGCTGCTCGCGCTGACGGCCGCATTCGCCGCGAGCCAGGCCTTTCGCACCGTCGCCGCGATCCTCGCCGCGCCGCTGCAGGCCGAGTTCCACCTCTCGCCGCAGCAGCTCGGCACGTTCGCCGGCGCCTATCACTTCGCCTTCGGCGCGATGCAGCTCTTCGTCGGCATCGGCATCGACCTGCACGGGGTGCGGCGCACCGTGCTCACGGGCTTTCCCGTCGCCATCGCCGGTGCGGTGCTGGCCTCGCTGGCGTCGAGCTACGGCATGCTGCTGCTCGCTCAGGCGCTGATCGGGATCGGCTGCGCCCCGGCGTTTCTCGCCTGCACCGTGTTCATCGCGCGGCATTTTCCGGCCGACCGGTTCGCGTCGGTCTCCGGAGCGGTGCTGAGCATCGGCGGCATCGGCCTGCTCGCGACCGGCACCCCGCTCGCCTGGCTGGTGGAAGCGAGTTCCTGGCGGATGGGCTTCGGCGTGCTGGCGGGCTGTTCGGTCCTGGCCTGGGGCGTGATCGCCTGGAAGGTGCACGAGCCGCCCCGGCCCGAGCCGGCGCCCGACGCGCCGCGCGAGTCCCTCTCTAGTGCCGCGCTCACCTTCGTCGCCCTGTTCCGTCTGCCCTTCACGCTCGGCATCATCGCCCTCTCCTTCGTGTGCTATGCCTCCTTCATTTCGCTTCGCGGCCTCTGGCTCGGGCCGATGCTGATCCAGCGACATGGCTTCTCGCTGGTGCAGAGCGGCAACGTGGCGTTGGCGGTGTCGGCCGTGTCGCTCGCGAGCCCGGCACTGTTCGGCCGCTTCGACCCCGGCGACGGCCGGCGCCGCAGCTGGCTGATCGGCTGGACGCTGCTCACGGCGGCGCTTTTCGCGTCGCTCGCCCTGGTGAAGAACGCCACCTTCGACGTGGCGGTGTCGCTCGCGATCGCGTTGTCATCGGGCTACATGGTGTTGCAGTACTCGGAGGTGCGGCGCGCCTATCCGCCGCAGTTCGTGGGCCGGGCGCTGGCGCTCTTCACGATGTCGATGTTCCTCGGGGTCGCCGTCATGCAGTGGTTCACCGGGCTCGTCGCGTCGATGGCCGAGACGCGCGCGACCGACCTCTACGCTGCCGTGCTGCTGACCATCGCCGCGCTGCTCACAGCCGGCGCCTGCGCCTTCGCCGGCCTGCCGCGGGCCCCGGGGTCACGACGCGAACCGGTTCTGTGACGGCTTGACGAGAGAGCGTCGCACCCGCCTTCATTCCTCCGCCCCGTTGCCGATAAGGGCGAAGGCGCGGCCGCGC
>CAZZWY010000315.1:0-5451 GCA_964657785.1 uncultured Acetobacteraceae bacterium | reverse complement strand
CGTGCTGACGGGCGGGTCGGTTCGCGCCCACGGCGACCTGTTGGCGCTCGCCGACGCCTTCGCGACACTCCCGGTCGCGGCGATCCTTTTCCCGACTCAGCCCCGCTGATGCCGACCAAGACGACCCCCGTAGAAGACGACCCCCGTGGAAATGCCGACTGCCCTGCCCCTGCGCTTCGGCGCCCTTCACGACGCCGCCACCGGCGAGACCGCGTTCCGCCTCTGGGCACCCTCGCAGCAGCAGGTGGTGCTCGAGACCGACGACGGCCGCGCCTTCCCGATGAACGTCGGCGCGGACGGCTGGTTCGACGTCACGCTGCCGCTGCCCGCCGGCAGCGGTTACCGCTACCGGGTGACGCACGAGGGCCAGTCGATGGCCATCGCCGATCCCGCCTCGCGGGCCCAGCGCGGCGACGTGCACGACCTCAGCGTCGTCGTCGACCCGAACGCCTACCCGTGGCAGCAGGCCGACTGGCGCGGCCGACCATGGCACGAGGCGGTGGTCTACGAATTGCACGCGGGCCTGATGGGCGGCTTCGCAGGCATCGAGGCGCGGTTGCCCGAGCTCGCCGCGCTCGGCGTCACCGTGATCGAACTGATGCCGATCGCCGACTTTCCCGGCTCGCGCAACTGGGGTTACGACGGCGTGCTGCCGTATGCCCCCGACGCCGCCTACGGCACGCCCGATGAACTGCGCCGGCTCATCGACACGGCGCACGCGCTCGGCCTGAGCGTGATGCTCGACGTCGTCTACAACCACTTCGGCCCGGACGGCAATTTCCTGCCGCTGCTGGCGCCCGCCTTCTATCGCACCGGCTCGCACACGCCGTGGGGCGCGGCGATCGACTTCAGCCGCCCGGAAGTGCGCGCCTTCTTCACCGGCAACGCCATCCACTGGATCTGCGACTACCGCTTCGACGGACTGCGCCTGGACGCCGTGCACGCGATCGGCGACCCGGCCTGGCTCGACGAAATGGCGCTTGCCGTGCGCCAGGCGGCCGGGCCGGAGCGGCACGTCCACCTGGTGCTGGAAAACGAGGACAACAGCGCCGACCGGCTGATTCCGGAGCGCAACCGCTTCGACGCGCAGTGGAACGACGATGCGCACCACGCGCTGCACGTCCTGCTGACCGGCGAGTCGGAAGGCTACTACCGGGACTTCGCCGATGCACCGGCCGAGCACCTCGCCCGCGTGCTCGCCGAGGGCTTCGCCTTCCAGGGCCAACCGTCGCAGAACTGGGACGGCGAGGCCCGCGGCACGCCGAGCGGGCATCTGCCGCCCACCGCCTTCGTCGACTGCCTGCAGAACCACGACCAGATCGGCAACCGCGCCTTCGGGGACCGCCTGATCGCGCTTGCCGAACCCGAGGGCCTGCGCGCCGCCGTGACGCTCCTGCTGCTCTCGCCGCACATTCCGCTGATCTTCATGGGGGAGGAAGACGGCAGCGCGACGCCTTTCATCTTCTTCACGAGCCATCACGACGAACTGGCGAATCAGGTACGCGAGGGCCGGCGCAACGAGTTCGCGCATTTCGCTGTGTTCGCCGATCCAGTCCTGCGCGAACGCATTCCGGACCCGAATGCCGAGCAGACCTTCGAATCGTCGCGGCCCCGGCCGGGCCCCGAGCGCGACCTCTGGCGCCAGCTCTATCAGCGCTTGCTGGCGATCCGTCGGGAACGCCTGATGCCGCATCTGGGCAACGTGTGCAGCCGCGGCGCGCGGGCCCTCGACCGGGCGAGCGTCGTCGCGGAATGGCGACTCGGCGATGGCTCGCGGCTCGTGATCGGCAGCAACTTCGGCGCTGCGGCGGTGCGCTGGGCCGACGTGCCGGCGGAGCAGCATCTGGTCTTCTCCAGCGGTCCGAGCGAGGGCGAAGCCATCGCCGGCCGCTGTACCCGGGTCTACATCGTCACGGAGCAGCGCGAGCCGGCAGGAGACTGACGCGACCCGAAGGCGTCAGCGGGCCGCCCTCGCACCACGCCCGCTCCGTCACGACACCTGCGCGCCCGCCGTCGCCGGGGTCTCGGTCGTTTCGCACCTGCGCGCCGCCTCTTCCTCGGCGAAGCGCTTGAAGAGCGTCAGGCTCTGCGCGACGACCTGGTCCATGTTGTAGTAGCGGTAGGTGCCCAGGCGGCCGGTGAAGCTCACCTTCGGCGTGGCTGCGGCGAGCGCTTCGTAGCGGGCATAGAGCGCCGCATTCTCGGGCGTCGGCACGGGGTAGTAGGGGTCACCCTCGGCGCACGGAATCTCGTAGCTGATGCTGGTGCGAGCGTGTTGCTGACCGGTCAGCTGCTTGTACTCGGTGATGCGGGTGTACACAATGTCCGGCGACGGATAGTTGACGACCGCGGCCGACTGGAAGTGCTCGACGTCGTGGGTTTCATGCCGGAACGAGAGCGACCGATACGGCAGTCGCCCATAGCAGTGGCCGAAGAATTCGTCGACCGGGCCGGAATAGACGAGGTGGCCGTACGAAATGGCCTCCTCGACCTCCCGGAAGTCGGTGTCGAGCAGGATCGTGATGTTCGGATGATCGACCATCCGCTTGAACATCTGCGTGTAGCCGTGCAGCGGCATCTGCTGGTAGCGGTCCTGGAAATAGCGGTCGTCCGCGTCGGTGCGGGTGGGCACGCGCGAGGTCACCGCCTTGTCGAGCTGGGTCGGATCCAGGCCCCACTGCTTGCGCGTGTAGCCTTCGAAGAACTTCTCGTAGAGCTCGCGTCCCACCTGGTTGACGACGACATCGCGCGAGCTCTTGATCTCGGCCACCGGCTCGGCGCGCGCCTGCAGGAACGCCCGGGCCCCGGCCGAATCGAGCGACAGGCCGTAGAGCCGGTTGATCGTCGTGAGGTTGATCGGCACCGGCACGTCCTGGCCGTCGACCCGCGCCAGCACGCGGTGCTCGTACGGTCGCCATTCGGTGAACTGCGACAGGTACTCGACCACGCGCTGCGCGTTCGAATGGAAGATGTGCGGCCCGTAGCGATGGACGAGGATGCCGCTGTCGTCGAGATGGTCGTACGCGTTGCCGCCGAGGTGCGAGCGCCGGTCGATCAGGACGACGCGCTTGCCGAGCTGGCTCGCCAGCCGTTCGGCGAGCACGCAGCCGGCGAAACCGGCACCGACGATCAGGAAGTCGAACCGGTCGGACGATCCGACGAAGGAAGACGCCTTGTCGTCAGCGACGCTGCGGCGGCCGGAAGCGAGGGTCATGGTGGCCTTTCATCGAGGGGAAGACGACGGCGCCTGCGCGTGTGCTGCGCACCCGTCGACGACAGTGGTGAAGGGGCGGCGCGAAGGACTTCCTCGCGCTCCGCGCTCAAGCCGGAGCGTCGGTATGGGCGGCGCCGCGCATTTCGGCCGCGGGCTTCGGAAACCCGGAACGGTCGCTGTAGTCACGTACCGCTCGGCGCGGGCCCCGACCCGCGACTTCGGCGCAGCGCGCGTCGACCGCAGCGACGCTGCCGAGCACCGTCAACGCGGCGAGCGCGCGCACCGGGCGGCCGCCGACGAAGCCGCTCGAGACCGTTGCGACGTCCAGCGCATCGCCGGCAACCCGGCCCCACAGCCAGGGCGTCGGATCGCGCGAGTTGAGCAAGCCGATGCCGACGCCGATCTCGCGCAGGCCGTGGAAGCGCAGCAGGCCCGCGCCGCGCCCCTTCATGCCCACGGCGTGCGACACGGCGCGGGGCATCAGCAGCTCGGTGACGCCGAGCGCAATGCTGAACCAGCCGAGCGCCCGCGCGGGGGCGCGCATCGGCCCGACCGGGTTCTTCGGCAGGATGCGGGACAGCGGGTGGACGCGGTTCCCCGGATCGATGAACGGCGTGCTCATTGGAGTCATGGCTTCATGACGACCTTGATGCAGCCGTCCTCCTTGTCGCGAAAAGTCTTGTACATGCCCGGCCCGTCGGCGAGCGACACGGTATGGGTGATGACGAAGGACGGATCGATCTGGCCGCGTTCGATGCGCGAGAGCAGGTCGTCCGTCCAGCGGTTGACGTGGGTCTGGCCGGTCTTGATCGTCAGGCCCTTGTTCATCAGCGCGCCGAACGGGATCTTGTCGACGAGGCCGCCGTACACGCCGGGGATCGACAGAATGCCGGCCGGCCGGCACACGTACATCATCTCGCGCAGCACGTGAGGCCGGTCGCTTTCGATCATCACCGATTGCTTGACGCGGTCGACCATCGAGTCGACCGAACGCAGCGCGTGCGACTCCATCCCGACCGCGTCGATGCACTTGTCCGGCCCCTTGCCGTGGGTCAACTCCTGCAGCCGGTCGAGCACGCTCTCGTGGTCGAAATCGATCGTGGTCGCGCCGCCGGCACGCGCCATGTCGAGCCGCTCGGGGATGTGATCGATGGCGATCACTTGGGCTGCGCCGAGCAGCACCGCGCTGCGGATCGCGAACTGACCGACCGGCCCCGCGCCCCAGATCGCGACGATGTCGGTGGGCTGGATGTCGCAGTTGACCGCGGCCTGCCAGCCGGTCGGGAAGATGTCGCCGAGGAAGAGGACCTGCTCGTCGGTGAGGCCATCGGGAATCTTGACCGGCGCCACGTCGGCATACGGCACACGGATGTACTCAGCCTGGCCACCCGGGTACCCGCCGGTCAGATGGGTATAACCGAAGAGCCCCGCGGTGGTGTGCCCGAAGGTGAGGTCACCGAGGTTCTTGTTGCGGTTGGTGCGTTCGCAGACGGAGAAGTTGCCCCGTTTGCACTGATCGCACTCGCCGCAGATGATCGTGAACGGCACGACCACCCGGTCGCCGACCTTGAGCTTCTGGTTGTCCGCACCGACCTCGACGACCTCGCCCATGAACTCGTGGCCGACGATATCGCCCTCTTTCATCCCGGGCATGAAGCCATCGTAGAAGTGCAGGTCCGATCCGCAGATGGCGCAGCAACTCATCTTGACGATCGCGTCGCGGGGATGCTCGATCTGCGGGTCCGGCACCGTCTCGTACCGGATATCGTGCTTGCCGTGCCAGCAAAGCGCTTTCATGGGAAGGTTCCTTCGTCTTGACCGGACCGGCCGATGGCGGAAGAACGGCAAACGGTGTGCCCTGCCGGTTTCGGTGCGGCAGAAAACGCGCCTGCGCGGCCATGTCAAGATCGCGCCTCACTTCGGTCGACCTTCGATGAGCCTGCACTCCGTCCGCGCCTTCCTCGCCGAACACGCGCCCGACCTCGAGATCCTGATCGCGACGACGAGCACGGCGACCGTCGCGCTCGCGGCGCAGGTGCACGGCGTCGAGCCGGCGCAGATCGCCAAGACGCTCTCGCTGCGGCTTGCGGGCGACGTCGTCCTGCTCGTCATGGCCGGCGACGCGCGCATCGACAACCGCAAATACAAGCAGCGCTTCGGCGCGAAGGCGAAATTGCTCGAGGCGTCCGAGGTCGCCGAGGCGACCGGCCATCCTGTCGGCGGCGTCTGCCCGATCG
>CAZZWY010000314.1:0-5453 GCA_964657785.1 uncultured Acetobacteraceae bacterium | reverse complement strand
GTGACGAACCGTTTCGTCGCCGATTCGTTCATGCGCTTCGCCGTGAGCGACGGCTCGGTGCATCTGCTGCGGGCGCTGCAACAGAGCCGCGGCAAGTGCACATACTTCGACGTCGCGAAGCTTTCGCACCCCGGCGTGCAGGTGTTGCCCGGCGAAGCCGGTTCGCGGTGGGATGCCGTGCTCGCGCAATGGATCGGCTGGGTGCCGAAGTACTCGGGCCTGAGCGACACCTTCAAGACCGACTACGCCGAGGTCCACGTACACGCCTCGCGCGACATGCAAGTGCACCTGATCGAAGAGGCGTTGCAGGACGTGGTCTCGTCGACCTACCTCAGCAACGGCAGCGCGGGCTACCACTCGTTTCGCAACGAGTTCTTCGACGTGCTGACCGCGTACGGCAATGTCGTGTTGCCCGGCGCGACGAAGGACGACCTGCTGGGATATCGGGCGTCCAAAGCGAGTTTCGACAAGCTGGCTGCGGGCGCCAAGGTGCTGGAACTGGCCTGATCGGTTCGACGCGACCGGCTCACGGCTTGATGCCGTGCGCCGCCTCCACCAGCCGGCCGAAGTCCACCGCCACCTCGTCCGGCGTGCCGCCGGCCAGCAAGGCCATCAAATGGCGCAGGCGGTGCTCGGGCAGCGGCTGGCGGCGCGTGTCGCCGATCAACTGCTGCGACAACGCGTCGGCGGTCGCTTGCGACTGCTCGAGCACGCCGCGCAGGTGCACGACCATTTCCTCGGTGTCCGGCAGCATCAGTTCGTCCCGGATCGAGATGAAGCACTCGGCGACATGGCGCGGGTTCGGCTCGCTGCCCTTCTGCACGGCGTCGAGGATCCAGTAGAGATTGATCAACACATCCTTCTTCACTGCAGGCCCTTTCGCGTCGACCGGACTCGACGATTCTTCGCTCGACTTCGATTGACGACGCGTTATTTTCTCGGTAAAACAATCCCGCGGGGTCGGACAGCGGGTCATTTTTGACGCACCTATGCACCATCGCCGAAGGAGAAGCGTTTGAATTCATCGCATGCCAACACCGTAGAGCCCGATCCGGCGATTCGCGTCCGCGCGCTCGAGTCGCTGCTCGTCGAAAAGGGGCTGATCGACCCGGCGGCGCTCGATGCGCTGGTCGACACCTACGAGACCAAGATCGGGCCGCGCAACGGCGCCAAGGTCGTCGCCCGCGCCTGGGTCGACCCGGCCTACAAGCAGCGGCTCCTGACCGACGCCACCGCGGCGATCAAGGAATTCGGCTTTTCCGGCCTGCAGGGCGAGGACATGGTCGTGCTCGAGAACACCGCCGAGGTGCACAACGTCGTCGTCTGCACGCTCTGCTCCTGCTATCCCTGGCCGACGCTCGGCTTGCCGCCGGTCTGGTACAAGTCCGCCCCCTACCGCGCCCGCGTCGTGAACGACCCGCGCAGCGTGTTGAAGGAGTTCGGCACCGAGTTGCCGGAAAGCGTCGAGCTCCGCACCTGGGACACCACCGCCGAATTGCGCTATCTGGTGTTGCCGGAGCGCCCGCCCGGCACCGAGGGCCTGAGCGAAGAGCAACTCGCCGAGCTCGTGACGCGCGATTCGATGATCGGCGTGACGAAGGTCACTCGGGCCACCAAGGCGACCGCATGAACGGCATCCACGACATCGGCGGCATGCACGGCCTGGGCCCGATCCTGCCCGAAGCGAATGAACCGGTGTTCCACGCGCCGTGGGAAGGCAGGGCGTTCGGGCTTTTCGCCTCGACCTTCGTCTTCGCCGGCTATACCGTGGACGAATTCCGCCACGCAATCGAGAAGATGGCGCCGGCGCACTACCTCGAATCGTCCTACTACGAGCACTGGATGACGGCGTTCGAGGAGGCGTTGACCAAGCGCGGCTTCGTGACCCGCGAAGAGCTCGCCGAACGCACGTCGCAACTCACGAGCGGAGGCGCCTGATGCTGCTCACCCCCGAGATCGTTCCCGGCCTGCTCGCCGCGGGTGCCTCGGCGCGCGTCGATGCCGACGTCGCACCGCGCTTCAAGCCGGGCGACACGATACGCGTGCGCAACTACAACCCGGTCACGCACACCCGCCTGCCCGGCTACCTGCGCGGCAAGCTGGGCACGGTCGAGAAAGACTACGGTGTCTTCGCCTTCCCCGACACGCATGCCCACGGCCTTCCCGAGAAACCGCAGCATTGCTACAGCGTGCGCTTCACCGCCCGCGAGCTCTGGGGCGACGGCGCGCCGCCGCGCGACACCTTGTTCGTCGACGTGTTCGACGATTACGCCGAGCTGGCGTGATGCGGCTGTCGACCCGATGATCGACGCAACCGATTGCGGCCCGCAGACCCGCTCGACGCCCTCGCCGCTGCTCCACAGCGCCCTGCCGATCGCCGTCGACGAGGCACTGAAATTCGCTCACCCGTGGGAAGCCAAGGCCTTCGCGATCATCGTCAAGATGGCCGAAGCCGGCCGCTTCACCTGGTCGGAGTGGGTCGACTGCTTTTCGCAGGAAGTGGCCGCCGCCACTGCCGTCGAGGCGGCCGGCGGCACGCCGAAGACCTACTACGAGCAGTGGCTCAGCGCGGCCGAGACGCTGCTGGTCGACAAGGGCATGACCTCGCGCGAGCAATTGACGGCAAGGCGCTTCGCGATCGGCGCGGTGGGCTCGACCCACGTCATGAAATGAGCGCAGCGCCGATGCCGTCCGGCGGTGCCGCGAAGAAGGTGCCCGTCACGATCCTGACCGGCTTTCTCGGTGCCGGCAAGACGACCCTGCTGAACCGGATCCTGCACGAGCGCCACGGCGAGCGCATCGCCGTGATCGAGAACGAGTTCGGCGAAGCCGGTGTCGACAACGACCTGTTGCTGAGTTCCGGCAGCGAGCAGATCGTCGAGATGAACAACGGCTGCATCTGCTGCACCGTGCGCGGCGACCTGGTGCGCATTCTCGGCGAACTGCGGCAGCGCCGCGAGGCCGACCCGCGCGCCTTCGACCGCATCATCATCGAGACGACCGGCCTGGCCGACCCGGCGCCGGTCGCGCAGACCTTCTTCATCGACGACGAGATCGCTGCCTACTACACGCTCGACGCCATCGTGACGGTCGTCGATGCGCTGCACGCGCCAGCGCAGCTCGACGGCTCTCACGAGGCCCAGGAACAGGTCGCGTTCGCCGACCGCATCCTGCTCAGCAAGTCGGACCTGGTCGACGCCGCGGCGAGCGAACAGCTGCGGAAGCGGTTGATGCGCATCAACCCGCGCGCATCGATCGCACCGGTGCACTTCGGCGTCGCGCCCGTCGCCGAGCTGCTCGACATCGCCGGCTTCTCGCTCGCGAGCATCCTCGAGATCGAGCCCGGCTTTCTCGAAGAGGACCAGCATGCACACGACGACGAAGTGCAGTCGTTCGTCTTCCGGAGCGCCCGTGCGTTCGATTCGGACCGCCTGCAGGCGTTCTTCCGCGATGCGATCGCCGCGCATGCCAAGGATTTGATGCGCTACAAGGGCATCGTCGCCTTCCACGGCATGGACCATCGGGTCGTGTTCCAGGGCGTGCACATGGTGATGGGCTCGGACATCGGCCGGGCTTGGGCGCCCGGCGAAGCACGCCAGTCGACGCTCGTTTTCATCGGCCGCAGCCTGCCGAAGGCCGAGATGCTGGCCGCCCTCGAGCGCTGCCTCGTCCCGTCCGCAGATGTCGTTACAGATCTGATGAAATTTTCCAAGGAAAATAGATTGACAGAAGTTCGTTAGGCGCATAACTTCGAGTTGTGGCGGACGAGTCTCCATGACCGGCCCGCCCGATCACGGTCTCGACGGTTTCGACGATTTCGATTTAGATTTAATCAGGCATGTCGAGGCGACCGGATCGAGTGACGAATGAAAGGCGCACCGGCAGCATTGCCGGCAGCGATTGAGCAACAGAGCTCATCACGGGTGTGACGCCCGGAGGTGAGCTTTTTTCTTTCGAGACCGGCAACTCAATGGCAGTCACGGCGGGAATCGATCTGATGCGGGGGCGGCCGACGCCAGCGATCGGCAGCACCGAGGCGAAGTTGCAGCAGCGCAAGCTCGATGCGCTGCGTCGTGGCGTGCACCGCGTGGTCGATGCCGACTCGTTGCCTTACGGCGTGCACGTCGTCGGCGTCGGCGGGGCCGGGGTGTCGGTCGTCGAGACCCTGTTGCGCAACGCGCCGGATGATCTGCTCGCGAACAGCGGCTCGCGGCTCAGCGTGCTGGCCGTCGATATCGGCGAGTCGTCGCTCGCCGGTGTGCGAGCGTTGGCCTCCCGGTTCCCCGCGGCGAGTGCCCAGGTCGAGACCATGGCTCTGCAGGTCCCGACCGCCGCGGCGCTGACCGAGACGCTTCGCAATTACCGGGGCCATCTCGAACTCGAGTACCCGATGCTGCAGGGCAATGCCGAGTTCGTGCCCTGGCTCGACGAAGGCGCGGCACTGCCGAAGTCCGGTGAGCCGGTGCCGCGCGGCCTGGCGAAGGCCCTCTACGGACAAGCCTACTACGAGGGTCGTCGGCCGATGGCCGCGGCCTTGAAGCGCTTCGCGGCCAGCACCAACGCGACACAGGGCGATGCGGTCGTCTGCATCGTTTTCGGCCTCGGGGGCGGCAGCGGCAGCGGCATGGCGCTCGACCTGGCACGCCATCTCTCCAACGGTCTCTTCGGCCGGCGCGTGCTGGTCATGGGCATCGGCATCGCGCCCTGCGACGGCGACGCGCCGGTGCACTGCGGCGGCCAGCTGTACACCGTGCTGAACGAGCTCGACAGCCTCTGCGACGAAGCGCAGAACAAGGGCGTCGTGCAGGCGTGCGGCGAGCTCTACAAGAATCCGTTCACCGCCGGATTCCTGCTCGTGCCGCAGCAGCCGGCCCATGCGCAGACCGGCGATCTGGTCGCCACCCACGATCGCGTCGGCCACGAAATCGCCGCCTTGCTGACCCAGCGCCACGGCGCCAACCTGTGGGAGGTGTTGCGCCTGCTGAACTGGGTCGCGGCGCCCTCGACCCAGCATTCGGCCGCCCGCACGCCCTGGGGTGCCCGATGGATGCACGTGCTCGGTCACGCGGACGCCGACCAGGCCCCCGACGCGGCGGTGCCGCAAGTGGCCGACGCGCTCGGCGTCTTGCCCGGCTACGCGCCCGAATTCATCGAAGTGCGGGTCCCCGAAAGCGGTGAGGCGGCGACCGCGTGGGCACGCGCGCTCGACACCTCGTTCCGGCCGGAGGCCGCGACCAGCGTCGCCGTCGGTGGAGCCCCCGGATCGATCCAGTTCGTGTTGCCGCGCGTCGGCAAGGCCGACCTCGATCTCTTCTATCGCGCAAGGGCCGCCTATGACCGGATGCCTGCCGCGGCGCGGGTGCTCGCGCATTCACTGTTGCTGGAGCGTGGCGTCGTGCTGTGCGAACCGTCGACCCGGATCGAGGGCATGGCCGGCGCCGGCCTCGGCGGGG
>CAZZWY010000313.1:5179-5464 GCA_964657785.1 uncultured Acetobacteraceae bacterium | reverse complement strand
CGACGTGTGCCCGACGACGATGGTCGACCTGGCCCAGGTCAAGAAGTCGCTCGGCAAGGACGGCGACCGGGTTCAGGGCTTGTTCGTCACCGTCGACCCGCAACGCGACACCCCGGCCGTTCTCGCCGCCTACATGGCGAGCTTCGATCCGAGCTTCATCGCCTTGCGCGGCACGCCGGCGCAGACGGTCGCGGCAGCGAAGGAGTTCAAGGTGTTTTTCGAGAAGGTGCCGGGAACGACCAACGACAGCTACACCATCGACCACACGGCCGGGTCGTTCGTCTT
>CAZZWY010000313.1:0-5169 GCA_964657785.1 uncultured Acetobacteraceae bacterium | reverse complement strand
TCCCGACCGCCGTCACCTCCAAGCTGTGGCAGGTCGTCTTCGACCCGCAGGGCAAGGTGAGGCTCTTCGAGCGCTACGGCGACGCCTCCGACGCGCTCGGCGCCGACCTCAAGGCGCTTCTGGCCGGCGCCTGAGCAGCGCCGCCGTTTTCAACTGCACGGCCCACGCAGGCTGCAGGCACCGCCGGGCTGGACGCGCTCAGACCGATTCGGCCAGCGCCTTGCGCATCTTCTTCATCGCGGCGACTTCGATCTGGCGAATGCGTTCGGCACTGACGCCGTACTCGTCCGCCAGATCGTGCAGCGTCATCCCGCCCGAGCTGTCGTCGTTCACCTTCAACCAGCGTTCCTCGACGATCCGGCGGCTGCGTGCGTCGAGTGCGTCGAGCGCGAGCGCGATGCCGTCGCCCGCGAGCCAGTCGCGGTCGCGTGCCTCGAGCACGCGCGTCGGCTCGCTGTTGTCGTCGGCGAGATAGGCGATCGGCGCATAGGTCTCCTCGCCGCCGTCGTCGGATTGCGGCTCGAGCGCGACGTCGCCACCCGAGAGCCGGGTTTCCATCTCGAGGACTTCCTCGCGCTTGACGTTGAGCGTGGTGGCGAGCGTATCGACCTCGCTCTGCGTCAACGTCGATCGATGGGTGTCGCCGCCGACCGCCTCGTCCTTCAGGTTCTGCTTCATCGAGCGCAGGTTGAAGAACAGCTTGCGCTGCGCCTTGGTCGTCGCGACCTTCACCATGCGCCAGTTCTTCAAAATGTACTCGTGGATCTCCGCCTTGATCCAGTGCATCGCGTAGCTGACCAGGCGAACGCCCTGATCCGGGTCGAAGCGCTTCACGGCCTTCATCAGGCCGACGTTGCCTTCCTGGATCAGGTCGCCGTGGGGCAGGCCGTAGCCGAGGTACTTGCGCGAGATCGACACCACCAGGCGCAGGTGCGACAGCACGAGCTTTCCGGCAGCGTCGAGATCGCCATGCTGGCGCAGGCGGTTGGCATAAGAGATTTCTTCCTCGTGCGTCAAGAGCGGCACCCGGTTCGCCGCCGTGATGTAGGCGTCGAGGTTGCCGAGCGATGGAACCAGCGCCCACGGGTCGCGGACGGTCAGAGCAGAAGCGGAAGAGGTGTTCATGGAGGTATCAGACACGCTGACGTCCTTTCGGTTCCGCAAATATTAGCACTCGCCAATGACGAGTGCTGACCCCAGACACTAGCGAGTGGGACGACGGATTGTGGCTTTTCAACGGCCGCGCATCGCGACGCGGGGACCGAACCGGCGCCGGACGTCACGCCGTTCGACCGTAGGCAAACACTGAAACTTAAGAAGAACCTCCAAACGGCCGATCCAGTATAGTGTAGTACTTACCTAGAACACCATTGCTCATGTCGACCTGGAACTCCGACGCGCCGATCTACCGGCAGCTTGCCGACCGGCTCGTCGATCGTCTGCTCCTCGGCGACCCGCCCGACGGCGCTGCCATGCCCTCCGTCCGGGTGCTCGCCGGCCACTACCTCCTGAACCCGCTGACCGTCAGCCGGGCGCTCCAGCTGCTGGTCGACGAACAGCTGCTCGAAAGTCGGCGCGGCCTCGGCATGTACGTGCGAGAGGGTGCACGCGCCCGCTTGCGGGAGACCGAACGCGCCCGGTTCCTCAACCAGGAATGGCCGGCGATCGTCGCGCGGCTCCGCCAGCTCGGCATCCAGCCCGAAGAACTCCACTGGGACCTCTGATGGACAAGCTCATCGAAGCGACGGCCGTGACCGTGCGCTACCACCGCAAGACCGCCGTCGATCGCCTCGATTTTTCGGTGGGCAAGGGCAGGGTCGTGGGCCTGCTGGGACACAACGGCGCCGGGAAGACCTCGTTGCTCAAGGCGATGGCGGGGCTGTTGCCTTTCGACGGGCAGCTGTCGTTGCTCGGGTTCGACCCACGGCGGCAGCGGGTCGAGTTGCTCGAATCGCTTTCCTACATTCCCGACGTCGCGATCCTGCCGCGCTGGGCCCGCGTCGGCGAGCTGATCACCCTGATGACCGGCCTGCATCCCCGGTTCTCGGCCGAGCGCGCCCGAACGCTGCTGCGGCGCACCAGCGTCGGCCTGCACGACCGCGTCAAGACGCTGTCGAAGGGGATGGTCGTGCAGGTGCACCTCGCGCTGATCGCGGCGATCGATGCCCGGGTGATGCTGCTCGACGAGCCGACGCTCGGCCTCGACATCCTCACCCGCAAGGCCTTCTACGAGATGCTGGTGGAGGAGTGGTGCGACGGCGAGCGCAGCCTGCTGATCTCGACCCATCAGGTCGAAGAGATCCAGCCGCTGCTCAGCGACGTGCTGATGCTCAACGAGGGGCGGCTGGTGCTCTCCACGAGCCTCGTCGAGCTTGACCAGCGCTTCGTCGGGCTGAGCCACGACGCCGCTGCGTCCGACGAGATCGCCGCGGCGCATCCGCTGCTGCGATTTCGGCAAATGGGGCAGTCTGCGGCGCTCTTCGACGGGCCGCCGCCGCCGCACATCGCGGCGCTCGGCCGGCGCTTCCAGCCGAGCCTCGTCGACCTCTTCGTCGCCCTGACGCGGGCCCCCGAAATGAACCGTTCGGGCCAATCCGCGGGCTGATCGGCGTCCCGTGTTCGGACCAGTGCCTGGAGAAATGCCATGTCCCCGTTTTCGACCCTGATGCGCCGCGAGTGGATGCAACACCACCGCGCCTGGCTGCTCCTGATGCTGCTGCCACCGCTGCTGCTGTTGCTGCTGCTCGTCTTCGGCAACGTCGATCTTCCGCGACCGGTCTCGCCCCTGCTGCTCATGTTGGTCACGGGCGCGCTCGGGACCTTCGGCGTGCTCGCGATCTTCAGTGCCGCCACGCTCCTGCAGCTCCCCGGCCTCGCCCGCCGCGACCAGCAGGACCGCTCGATCGAATTCTGGCTCTCGCTGCCGACCGGCCACGCCGCGAGCATCGGCGCGATGCTGCTCATGCACTTGCTCGTCATGCCCCTCGTGGCCCTCGGCGTCGGCTATGTGGCGAGCCAGGCGCTCGGATTCGTCATCGTCGTCAAGACCGCCGGGCTCGCCGCCTGGGCGCAGCTGCCTTGGGGCCTGCTGCTTCGCGACGAGCTGCTCGTCGTGCTGTCCTTCGCTTTCGGCGTGCTGCTCGCAACGCTCTGGCTCTTGCCGTTGCTGCTGTTGACGATGGCGGCATCGGCCTGGCTCAAGCGCTGGGGCACCGCGGCACTCGGGCTGGCGCTCGGCGTCGGCCACGCGCTGCTCGCGCAGCTCTACGGCGTCCGCGTGATCGGCACGACCATCGAGGCGCTCATCGGCAACGCGATGCGCGCCGTCATCAACACCCAGGACGCGCGCCTGAGCCCCCACGACGCCGCGTCGGCGGCCGACTGGCTGGAGCAGTCGCCACGGTGGCTCTGGCAGGACGCGACGGCCTCGGCCGCGAACCTGTTCCAGCCGCTCTTCGTGTTCGCGCTTCTGTTCGCCGCCGCCTGTCTTGGCTTGCTCGTGCTGCGTCGGCGGCGTCAGGGTTAGCGGTCAGTGGCGAGTTCGCCTGCTCTTGGCGCTGCGCGGCCGACCTCACCCGTAACGCGTATCGATCTCCTCGAGCAGCGTGTCGACGATCCGCAGCAGCTCGGCGATGTTGACCGGCTTGGTCAGATAGTTCGAGCACCCGGCTTCGAAGGCCGCCCCGACCTGTTCGGGCAGCGCATCGGCCGACACGACGACCACCGGGATCGCCGCGAGGTCCGGGTCGGCCTTGAAGTGGCGCAGCAGCTCCATGCCGCTGATGTCCGGCAGGTGCATGTCGAGCAGGATCAGGTCGGGCTGCCGGGCGCGGATCGCGGCGAGGCCGTCGAGTCCCGTCACCGACACCTCGAGCTCGACCTGCGGGCGTTGCGCGAGGATGCCGCGCATCACCTCGACGTTGGTCTCGTTGTCTTCGACGTAGTGGACGAGGCGGCGCTGGTAGTCGGCCGGCTCCTGCGTCAGCAGGTCGAACTCGGAGCGCACCGTGTCGGGGTCGACCTCGCTCGGCAAGGTCAGCGTGAAGGTCGATCCGACGCCCGCGACGCTGCGAGCGGTGAGCGACCCGCCCATCAGCTCGGCCAGGCGCTGGCTGATGACCAGGCCGATACCGGTGCCCTGCAGACTCGACTTCTCCCGGCCGAGCCGGTTGAACGGTTCGAAGAGCTGCTGCAGCTGCGTCTCGGTCATTCCGAGCCCGGAATCAGTGACGCTGATCTCCACCGCCTGCTCCGTCACCTGCCGCGTGGCGATCTCGACGCTGCCGCCGTCGGCGTTGTATTTGACGGCGTTGGTCAGCAGGTTGGTCAGGATCTGCTTCACCCGGGTCGCGTCACCGAGCGCGCTCGGCGGGTGCGACCGGCGATCATGGGTGATCGTGATGCCGCGCCGGTCGGCTTCGCCTTGCACCATCGCCCGGGTCGACTCGATCAGCGCGTCGAGCGGCAGCGTCTCGGCGGAGAGTCGCAGATTGCCCGATTCGATGCGCGAGAGGTCGAGCACGTCGTTGATCATCTCGAGCAGGTGCCAGCCGGCCTGCTGGATCTGGACCACCCACGGGCGCTGCACCGCGTTGAGCGGGTTTCGGGGATCGAGTTCGAGCAGTTGCGCGAACCCCAGCATCGCGTTGAGGGGCGTGCGCAGTTCGTGGCTCATCCGGGACAGGAACTCGCTCTTCGCCCGGTTCGATGCTTCCGCCGCCTCGCGGGCACGCTCGGCTTCCTCCAGCTTCATGTGCTCGGTCACGTCTTCGATGACCCCCACGAGGCGTCGCGGCGCACCGAACGCGTCGCGCAGCAAGGTCACGGTCGTCTGGACTTGCAGCACCGTCCCGTTGGCGGTCACGTAGCGCTTGTGCCGGCGGTACATCGGGACTTCGCCCCGGATCAGCTGGCTCGAGAGCTGCAGGTCCAGGGCACGGTCGTCGGGGTGGGTGAAGTCGGCCGCGGTGAGTGACAGCAGCTCCTCTTCGCCGTAGCCGACCATGTCGCGAAAGCGCGGGTTGCTTTGCTTCACGTTGCCGAGGAGGTCGGTGTAGCAGATGCCCATCGGCACGTTGTTGAGAATGTTGCGAAAGCGCTGCTCGCTCTCGCGCAGCGCCGTCTCGGCCCGTTCGCGCTCGCGGACTTCCGCTTCGAGCGCCGCGGTGC
>CAZZWY010000312.1:0-5474 GCA_964657785.1 uncultured Acetobacteraceae bacterium | reverse complement strand
CGCGCAGGCCCATGAACTCGGAGACCCGCGTTTCGCCGGCCTCGCCCTGGCCGCGATTTCGGCGTGGACCGACGACGCGACGATGCCGGATGACGTGCTGATGATGCGCGCGACGCTGCAGCAGTATCTGCACGAGTTCGACGCCTCGGTCGCGAGCCTCGAGCGGCTGGTCGCCCGCCCCGGCGCGGCCCGCCCGCAGGCCTGGCTGACGCTCGCCACCGTGCGGCGGGTCCAGGGCCGCTACGCCGACTCCGATGCCGCCTGCGAACAGGTCGGGCGCGCCGGCTCGATGGTTTATGCGAAGGCTTGCCTGGCGGAAAACGCAGGCCTGCGCGGCGAGACCGGGAAGGCGCGGTCGGCGCTCTCCGAACTGCTCGCGACACCCGCGCTTCCCGAGGCTGCGCAGGCCTGGCTGCTCACGAGCGTCGCCGAGCTCGAGCAGCGGGCGGGCAAGGCGGGCGCGGCGGACGCCGCTTTCCGGACCGCGCTGAAACTCGACCCCGATCCGTACACGGTGCTCGACTATGCCGATTTCCTGATCGAACAGAAGCGCCCGGGCGAGGCACTCGCGTTGCTGAAAGACCAGGTTCGCAGCGACACCGTTGTCCTGCGCCTGGCGATCGCCGGCGTCGAGGCCCACGCACCCACGGCGGCTGCCGACGTCGCCGAAATGCGCGACCGCATCGCGCTCGCCAACCAGCGGCCGGATGCGAAGGTGTTCCACGGCCGCGAGCAGGCGATGTTCGCGCTGCAGGTGGAAGGCCAGCCGGAGCGCGCCCTCGAACTCGCGCGCGGCAATGTCGCCCGGCAGCGCGAGCCGCTCGACCTTCTCGTGCTGGCGCAGGCGGCACGCGCGTCCGGGCAGCCGGCCGCGGTCGAGGAGGCGCGGCGCCTCACCGAGGGCATGGGCTTGAAGGATCGTCGCGTGCTGGCGCTGTTCTGAATCGCGCTCGCATGACGCGCCTGCTCCTTGCCTTCTGTCTGCTGCTCTGCGGTCTGCCGTCGCAGGCGCACAAGTCGAGCGACTCCTACCTCCAGCTCGACGCCAAATCGAGCGGCCTGGCGGTGCGCTGGGACATCGCCCTGCGCGACCTCGACCAGGCGATCGACCTCGACACCGACGAGGACGGCAAGCTGACCTGGGCCGAAGTCAAGGCCGGCTGGCCGCGCATCGAGGAGTACGCCACCGCCAGACTCTCGATCGACGGCTGCAAGCTGCGCCTCGCGGACCGGGCGCTCGAGCGCCGCAACGACGGCGCCTACGCGGTCATGTTCCTCGACTCGAAATGCGTGCTGACGAAAGCGCCGCGCATCGCCTACACGCTCTTTCGCGAGGTCGATCCGACCCACCGGGGGATCGCGAAGATCCGCATTCCCGGGCAGCCCGACACCGTCGCGATGCTCGACCCGACGCATGCCGAGCCGCTGCCGAGTGCGTCGGACACCGGCGCGTCGCATGATTCGGCCGCGTTGACCTCGCCGGGCGGCTTCCTGCGCGAAGGTATCCGCCACATCCTGACCGGCTACGACCACGTGCTCTTCCTGCTCTGCCTGCTGCTGCCGTCGGTGATGCAGAGAACGAAGCAGGGCTGGCGTCCGGTCGACAAACTGTCGCAGGCGGTGCTGCCGGTGATCGGCATCGTCTCGGCATTCACCGTGGCGCATTCGATCACGCTCGGCCTCGCGGCGACGAAGATCGTCGCGTTGCCGTCGGCCTTCATCGAGCCGGCGATCGCGGTGACGATCGTGCTCGCGGCGCTCGACAACGTCTGGCCGTTCTTTCCGGTGCGGCGCGTGATCGTGACCTTCTTCTTCGGCCTGATCCACGGGTTCGGCTTCGCCGGCGTGCTCTCCGAACTCAACCTGCCGACCTCTGCCTTCGCCTGGGCGCTGCTTCAGTTCAACGTCGGCCTCGAGCTCGGTCAGCTCGCGATCGTCTGCTGCGTGACCGGGCTGCTCTTCCTGCTGCGCGACACGCGCCGCTACGCCGCCGTGGTGATTCGCGGCGGTTCGTTCGCGGCGATCGTGGTCGGCGTGCTGTGGTTCATCGAGCGGACGGCCAACGTCTCGCTCCTGCCCATCTAGCTCAACCGGCCCGTGGACTACAATCGGGCTCCGAAAAAGTGAATGCAAGGCCCGCCATGAAGCGCTCGATCACGCGAACTGCGACGCCGTATAGCGCATCGTCAGCTCTCGCCTGCTGATCTTCGGACGTTTCTCGTCTCCCCCAAAAAGCGCGGTTCGTCCCGCGCTTTTTCGTTTCAGGAAGTTGTTTCATGATTTCGATCCAACTGCCGGACGGCTCCCGGCGTCAGTTCCCGGGACCGGTCTCGGTCGCCGAAGTCGCAGCCCAGATCGGCCCGGGCCTGGCCAAGGTGACGGTCGCCGGCAAGGTCGACGGCGAACTCGTCGACGCGAGCGACCGCATCGACCATGACGCGACCTTGCAGATCATCACGCCGAAGGATCCGGAGGGGCTCGAGATCATCCGCCATTCGTGCGCTCACCTGGTGGGTCACGCCGTCAAGCAGCTCTATCCGACGGCGCAGATGGTGATCGGCCCGGTGATCGACGAAGGCTTCTACTACGACATCGCCTACGAGCGCCCGTTCACGCCTGACGACATGGCGGCGATCGAGGCCCGGATGCACCAGCTGATCGCGAAGGACTACGACGTCGTCAAGCGCATGACGCCCCGCGCCGAGGTGATCGACGTGTTCCGCTCGCGCAACGAGGACTACAAGCTCCGCCTGATCGAGGACATGCCGGCGGAGACCACCGCCATGGGCCTCTACTACCACGAGGAATACGTCGACATGTGCCGCGGGCCGCACGTGCCGAACACGCGTTTCCTGAAGTCGTTCAAGCTCACCCGGCTCTCGGGGGCGTATTGGCGCGGCGACGCGAAGAACGAGCAGCTGCAGCGCATCTACGGCACCGCCTGGGCCGACCGAAAGCAGCTCGACGACTACATCCGCCGGATCGAGGAGGCCGAGAAGCGCGACCACCGCAAGCTCGGCCGCGAACTCGATCTGTTCCATGTCGACGAGCACGCGCCCGGCCTCGTCTTCTGGCACCCGAACGGCTGGGCGATCTGGCAGCAGGTCGAGCAGTACATGCGCCGGGTCTACCAGGACAACGGCTACCTGGAGGTCAAGGGCCCGCAGGTGCTCGACAAGACGCTCTGGGAAAAGACCGGCCACTGGGACAAGTACCGGGACAACATGTTCACGACCGAGAGCGAAAAGCGCGACTACGCCTTGAAGCCGATGAACTGCCCCGGCCACATCCTGATCTTCAAGCAGGGCATCAAGAGCTACCGCGACCTGCCGCTGCGCTATGGGGAGTTCGGTGCCTGCCATCGCAACGAGCCGTCGGGCGGGCTGCACGGCATCATGCGGGTGCGCGGCTTCACGCAGGACGACGGCCACATCTTCTGCACCGAAGAGATGATCCTCGCCGAATGCGTCGCCTACACCGAGCAGCTGCAGAAGGTCTACGCCGACTTCGGCTTCACCGAGGTGATCTACAAGGTCGCGACGCGCCCGGCCGCGCGCATCGGCTCGGACGAGAGCTGGGACCGCGCCGAGCAGGCGTTGATGGAGAGCCTGCGTCGGGCCCGCGTCGAGTTCCAGATCGCTCCCGGGGACGGCGCGTTCTACGGGCCGAAGATCGAGTACACCTTGAAGGACGCGTTGGGCCGGCAATGGCAGGTCGGCACGATGCAGGTCGATTTCTTCATGGCCGAGCGGCTCGGCGCGGAGTACGTGGCCGAATCCGGAGAGCGAAAGACGCCGGTGATGCTGCACCGGGCGATCGTCGGCAGTTTCGAGCGCTTCATCGGCATGCTGATCGAACACCACGCCGGCGCGATGCCGGCCTGGCTCGCGCCCCGGCAGGTGAGCGTCCTGACGATCACCGAAGCCCAGTCGGACTATGCCCATGAGCTCGCCAAAACGTTGCAAAAACAAGGACTTAGGGCCACCGCCGATTTGCGCAACGAGAAAATCAGCTATAAAATCCGCGAGCAGTCTTTGCAGAAGGTCCCGTACATCCTCGTCGTGGGCGACAAGGAAAAGGCAAACGGGGCCGTTGCGGTGCGCGCCCGGGGCAACCAGGACCTCGGAGTGATGCCGGTGGCCGACTTCATGCAGAAGATCGCCGCCGACATCGCCCAACGACTGTGACACCAGGGCGCTGCGTTCGATTGAAGGTCGATTGATTTTTGATCGATTCGCAGCGCTCGTTCCGGTGGGCGCGCACTGATCGTCATGAGGGGTTCCGCTGCCTGGGAATCCATAGAAGGGTTTGAACATCGCTACTTTTGCTGACCGCCGTACTCCGAACGCAGAGCGCAAGCACCGCCTGAACCGGGAGATCATGGCGCCCGAAGTCCGCCTGAACGGTCCTGAAAACGAGCCGCTCGGCATCATGAGCATCACCGAGGCGCTGCGCCTCGCGGGCGAACAGGACGTCGATCTCGTCGAGATCGTGGCACAAGCCGACCCGCCGGTCTGCCGCCTGATGGACTACGGCAAGTTCAAGTACCAGGAGCAGAAGAAGGCGGCGGAGGCCAAGTCCAAGCAGAAGGTCGTCGAGGTCAAGGAAGTCAAGTTCCGCCCCGGCACCGACGAGGGCGACTACAACATCAAGATGCGCAACCTGCGCCGCTTCATCGAGGAAGACGGCGACAAGGGCAAGGTCACGCTGCGCTACCGCGGCCGCGAGATCACCCACCAGGACATCGGCATGCGGCTTCTCGAGCGGATTCGCGACGAGCTGGCGGACGTGTCCGTCGTCGAGCACATGCCCAAGCTGGAAGGCCGCCAGATGATCATGGTGCTGGCGCCGAAACGAAAGTAAGCGTGTGAGGATTCGATGCCCTGGTCGGGTCACCAGGGTGTCGTCAGAAGCGACTGCAGGCCCACAAGACGGCAAGAGTTCTGCCGGCGCCTGCAGGAGCAATCAACAAGGAGCAGTTCATGCCCAAAATGAAGACCAAGAAAAGCGCCGCCAAGCGGTTTCGCGTTCGACCGGGAGGCACCGTCAAGCGGGGCCAGGCGTTCAAGCGCCACATCCTGACCAAGAAGACCACGAAGAACAAGCGCCACCTTCGCGGCGCCGTCAACGTGCACGAGACCAACATGGGGCACATGAAGCAGATGTTGCCCTTTGCCGGCCTGTAACTTCTAGAAGGGATTCAACATGCCTCGCGTCAAACGTGGTGTCACCGCCCGTGCTCGCCACAAGAAAGTGCTCGCCCTCGCCAAGGGTTATCGCGGTCGCCGCAAGAACGTCTACCGGATCGCCAAACAGGCGGTCATGCGGGCGGGCCAGTACGCGTACCGCGACCGGCGGACGAAGAAGCGCGTCTTCCGCAACCTCTGGATCGCGCGCATCAACGCCGCCAGCCGCGGGATGGGCGTCACCTACAGCAAGTTCATGGCGGGACTGAAAAAGCTGTCGATCGACAT
>CAZZWY010000311.1:0-5477 GCA_964657785.1 uncultured Acetobacteraceae bacterium | reverse complement strand
GCAGGCGAGCGCCGCCGACCTTGCCAACGCCCGCCTCTCGGCGCAGGGCGAACTCGCGAGCGACTACTTCTCGCTGCGCGATGCCGATGCCGAGATCGACTTGCTCAAGAGTACCGTCGACGCCTATGCCCGCTCGCTCCGGATCACGCAGAACCGCTACACCGCCGCGATCGCCGCGCAGACCGACGTGCTGCAGGCGCAGACCCAACTCGCCAACGCCCAGGCCGACCTCGCCGCGCTCAAGGGCCAGCGGGCCCAGCTCGAACACGCGATCGCGGTCTTGGCCGGCGCGGCGCCCGCCGACTTCGCGATTGCCCCGGCCGCGTGGACGCCGACCGTGCCTGCGGTGCCCGTCGGTGTGCCCTCGACGCTGCTCGAGCGCCGGCCCGACATCGCCTCGGCCGAACGCGCGGTCGCCGCCGCCAACGCGCAGATCGGCATCCAGGAGAGCGGCTATTTCCCGAGCCTGACCCTGAGCGGCTCGATCGGCAACGACGCCTCGCGCGTCGGCGACCTCTTCAAGGCGTCGACCTCCCTCTGGTCGCTCGGCCTCTCGGTCGCGCAGACCGTCTTCGACGCCGGTGCGACGACTGCCCGCGTCGATCAGGCGCGCGCCGCCCGCGACGCCGCCGCGGCGCGCTATCGCCAAACCGTGCTCGCCGCCTTCCAGGGCGTCGAAGACCAGCTGAGCTCGACCCGCGCGCTCGCCGAACAGGAGGGCCTGCGCCGCGAAGCCTCGCGCGCCGCCGACCTGACCGAGCAGCAGCTGCTCAACCGCTACACCGCCGGCCTGGTGAGCTATACCGACGTCGTGACGGCCCAGGCGTCGGCGCTGAGTGCCCGCCGCACCCTCGCCCAGCTCGCCGCCAACCGGCAGACCGCCGCGGTGTCGTTGATCCAGGCGCTGGGGGGTGGGTGGCGGGCCGAGGGGCAGTGACCGCCCGGCATGAGACCGTCGAGCGACTTGAGGCAAGAGGGGGATCTGACCTCCAGCAGCGCCGCGACTCTGTTCCCCCGGGCACCGCGCCGCGTATCGAAAGACCCTACCGCCCGGCCGACGCCGCTTTGTCAAAATGGTCGGTTGTCCCCGGAGCGTCTCGAGATGGAAAAACCCTGGCTGAAGCAATACCCCGCGGGCGTGCCCGGCACGATCGACCCCGCGCAGTACGGCTCGCTGGTGACGCTGATCGATGCGAGCCTGAAGCAGCACGCGGGCAGTGTTGCCTACAAGTACATGGGCAAGCAGATCAGCTTCGCGCAGGTCGACGACGCGTCGCGGGCGCTGGCCGCCTGGCTGCAGTCGCTCGGCCTTGCCCGCGGCGACCGGGTCGCGATCATGATGCCCAACGTGCCGCAGTATCCGGTCGCGGTGGCGGCGATCCTGCGGGCCGGCTTCGTCGTCGTCAACGTCAATCCGCTCTACACGCCGCGCGAGCTCGAGCACCAGCTGAAGGACTCGGGCGCGAAGGTGATGCTGATGCTCGAGAACTTCGCGTCCGTGCTGGAGCAGGTGCTGCCCCGGGTACCGGTCAAGACCGTGATCCTGACCGCGCTCGGCGACATGCTGGGATTCCCCAAATCGCTGATCGTGAACTACGTGGTGCGCAAGGTCAGGAAGCTGGTGCCCGCGTACCGGTTGCCCGGCGCCCTGACGTTTCGCGAAGCCATCGCACGCGGTCGGCGCATGACCTTCCAGCCGGCCAACGTCGGCCCGGACGACATCGCGGTGCTGCAGTACACGGGCGGCACGACCGGCGTCAGCAAGGGCGCGGTGCTCCTCCACCGCAACCTGGTCGCGAACGTCCTGCAATCGGAGGCCTGGTATCAACCCGCGCTGAAGAAGATCCCGCCGGGCGAGCAGGTGGTGACGATTTGCGCCTTGCCGCTTTATCACATCTTCGGTTTCACCTCGAACATGCTGCTCTCGATGCGCATGGGCGGCGCCAACATCCTGATCCCCAATCCGCGCGACCTGCCGGCCGTTTTCAAGGAGCTGCAGGGCGAGAAGTTCCACAGTTTCCCGGCGGTCAACACGCTCTTCAACGCGATGGCGCATCACCCGGAATTCTCGAGCGTCGACTGGTCGAGCCTCGTGATCTCGGTCGGTGGCGGGATGGCGGTCCAGAGCGCGACGGCCAAGCTCTGGCTCGAGAAGACCGGCTGCCCGATCATCGAAGGCTACGGCCTCTCGGAAACCTCGCCGTCGGTCACGTGCAACCCCGTCGACGGCACCGCCTTCAGCGGCCACATCGGCCTGCCGATGCCGAGCACCGAACTGAAGCTCCTCGGCGACGACGATGCGCCGGTCGCCCTCGGCATGCCGGGCGAGATCGTGATCCGCGGCCCGCAGGTGATGGCCGGCTACTGGCAGCGGCCCGACGAGACCGCCAAGTCGATGACACCGGACGGCTTCTTCCGCAGCGGCGACATCGGCGTCGCCGACGAGCGCGGCTACTTCCGCATCGTCGACCGCAAGAAGGACATGATCCTGGTGAGCGGCTTCAACGTCTACCCGAACGAGGTCGAGGACGTCGTCACGCAGATGCCCGGCGTGGTCGAGTGCGCGGCCATCGGCATCGTCGACGCGAAGGCCGGCGAGGCCGTCAAGCTGGTGATCGTCCGCAGCAGCGAGGCGGTCACCGAAGCCGCGGTGCGCGCCTACTGCGAGGCCAACCTGACCGGCTACAAGCGCCCGAAGCGGGTCGAGTTCCGCACCACGTTGCCGAAGACGACGGTCGGCAAGATCTTGCGCCGCGAACTGCGCGACACGGTTTGACGCGGGGGCGTCCGCCCGGGGGGCGCGGCTGCTAGAGTAGATTCCCTCGATTCCGCACGCCCTCGCGGGTGGCGACCATGGATGTCAACGACCCCATCGCCGTGATCTGGGCCAAGACCGATGCCGGTCGCGCCGAGATTCAGGCGCGTGCCATCGTCAAGGAACGGGCCCAACGCAACCTGTTGCTGGTGATCGACGGCACCAAGTCGACCGAGATGCTCCTCGCGAGCCTCGCCGGCATCTCGCCGCAGGACTTCGACGAGCTCGCGGCGCTCGGCCTCATCGCACCGGTCGGCAGCGCATCGCCCCAGGCCTCCGCCGGCGCCGCGCCGACCGCGACGGGCGCCGAGCCGGTCGAGCCGCTCGACTATGCGCGGTTCACCGCCGTGCTGACCCGGCTGATCTCGCAGGAGCTCGGCCTGCGGGGCTTCATGCTGACCCTCTCCGTCGAGAAAGCCGGCACGATCGAGGAGCTGCGGTCGGTCGCCGAGCGCGCCCTCGCGCAGATCCGGGCGCGGCGCGGCGACGCCGCGGCCGATGCCGCCACCCGAACGCTCTTCGGCGCCTGATCAGCCGCACCCTGCCCGTGGCCGCACCGCTCGCGATCGTCAGCGCGATGCACGAGGAGCTGCGGGCGCTGTTGCCGCTGCTGTCGGCGCCCGAGGTGGAGACGCTCGGCGGCCGCCGCTTCCACACCGGCACGCTGCACGGCCAGGCGGTCGTGCTGGTGCGCTCGGGCATCGGCAAGGTCGCGGCGGCGGCGACCACGGCGCTGCTGATCGACCGGTTCGCGGTCCGCGGGATCGTCTTCACCGGCGTGGCGGGCGGGTTGCAGCCCGGCGTCCGCGTCGGCGACGTCGTCGTCGCGACCAGCCTGCTGCAGCACGACATGGACGCCTCGCCGCTCTTCCCGCGCCACGAGGTGCCGCTCACCGGCCGCTCGCGGTTCGACGCCGATCCGGGACTCGCCGACGCGCTCGTCGCCACGGTGCAGCGTTGCCTCGCCAACGCTCCTGCGAACGCGCTCGCCGGCACCGAGACCCTGCGCGACCTCGGTGTCGGCGAGCCGACCTTGCACCGCGGCCTCGTCGTCAGCGGCGACCGCTTCGTCTCGAGTGCGGCGGCGAGCGACGCCTTGCGCCGCGACCTGCCCGATGCGCTCGCGGTCGAAATGGAAGGCGCCGCGCTGGCCCAGGTCTGCGCCGACTTCGGTTGCCCCTTCGCCGTCCTGCGCACGATCTCCGACCGCGCCGACGACACCGCCCACGTCGACTTTCCGCGTTTCATCGCCCACATCGCGAGCGCGTACTCGCGCGCCATCGTCTCGGACTTCCTGCGCCACGCCGCCGCGGGGTGATGCCGCCCAGGCGCCGCGGCCGGACGGCCGCGTGGGCCACACTCACCGCCCATGCCGCCCCGCTTCTTCGTCGATCTCGTCCTCACGCCCGGCGCCGCGCTTGCGCTGCCACCCGGCCCGGCCCGCCACGTGCAGGTGCTGCGGCTGCAGCCGGGCAGCCCGCTCACGCTCTTCGACGGGCGCGGCGGCGAGTGGCCGGCGAGCGTCACGACGATGGGGCGCCACGAGGTCGAAGTCCGGCTCGGTGAGCGGGTGGCGGCCGACCGCGAGCTTCGCGTCGCCGTGACGCTCGCGCTCGGCATGCCTTCCAACGAGCGCATGGACGGCGTGATCGAGAAAGCGACCGAACTCGGCGCCGCGGTGATCCAGCCCCTGCTTTGCGAGCGCTCGGTGCTCCGGCTCGCCGGCGACCGGGCCGACAAGCGGGTGGCGCACTGGCAGGCGGTGGCGTTGGCGGCCTGCGAGCAGTGCGGGCGAACGCGGCTGCCGCAGATCCGGCCGGTGGCGTCGTTGCGCGACTGGCTGCCGTCGGGCGCGGCGGGTGCGGCGGGCGCGAGCACCGCGCGTTGGGTGCTGAGCCTGCGCGGCGACGCCGTGCCGGTCGCGGCGCGGGCGGTCGCGCCCGGAGCGGCCGTTGTCTGCCTCAGCGGGCCGGAAGGCGGGCTGACCGAGGCCGAGGAAGACGCGGCGCGCCGGTGTGGCTACACGGCCGTCTCGCTCGGGCCGCGCGTCCTGCGCGCCGACACGGCGCCGCTGGCGGTGCTGACTTACCTGGCGCTCGTGCCGTCGACGGATTGAAGCCGGGCGGGACACGCTGTCTCAGCGTATGGACACCGGAACATGGGGGGTCGCTGGAAAGGGGTACGACATCGATTCACTTTTTTCGGAAGTCGTGCCAAAGTAAAGAAGCATTAGTCTTAGTGCAGCGAGCATGAAGATTCGACTCCGGGCAGCACTCGCACGCCTGACCTTTCGTGCGTGCGGGCACCCCCTTCGTCATCGGCGAGCTGCCGAACGACGCGTTCTTGACCGATTCCGCGCTCGCCGGCGCCGGCGCGGCAACGCCCAGGGCCTGAGCCCGCGACTTCCGCGCCATCGCTCGACTTTTCCGTCATCAACAAGGAGTCCTCATGAGCTTAAAAGCATCCCTTTCCTCCACAGCTGTCCTGTCAGCGCTCGTTCTCGGTCTCGGGCTCGCCGCACCCGCCCACGCCCAGGTCAAGGCCGCGCTGACGCGTGACGTCGACCGGCCCACGGCGCAGCCTGTCAACGGCAATTGCTCCGCCTACTCCGACAACGGCGGAAGAACCAAGTGCACGCTGTATACCGTACCGGCCGGCAAGC
>CAZZWY010000310.1:0-5499 GCA_964657785.1 uncultured Acetobacteraceae bacterium | reverse complement strand
GCGCGCGCGGGGCCGGTGTCGTTCATCCCGATCCTCGCGCTCGTCTTCACGCTGGCGGCGCCGGTGACGGTCGGCTGGCAGCCGGTGCTCGAGCACGCCGGCTGGACGGCGCTCGGCGCCGCACTCTTCGTTGGCTGGGCGACTGCGAGCTCGCGGCTGCTGCAGCCGCGGCTGCGCACGCTCGCGCTGGCCACCGCGCTCGGCGCGACGTCCGGCCTGCTGCGCTCGCGGGCGGGGCTCCTGATCGGCAGCGATCCGATGTCGGCGCGGGGCGAACCGCCGCTGCAGGCGTGGATCCAGCGTCAGGCGGCGCTCGACGAGCGTTTGCAGACCGCCCGCGATCTCCTCTTCGCGGTGGCCGACGTCGACTCGCCGACAGCCGCGGCGGTGCAGGCCAAGGCGCGGATCGCGATCCTGCTGCTCGCCATCGACCTGCGCGACAACCTGCTCGCGAGCGAGGTCGATCTCGATCTCCTCGGCCAGGACGTGCTCGCCGAGCGGGTGCGCCAGGCGCTCTCGACGAATCTCCATGAAATGGCCGACGCGCTCGACGCGATGGCTGCCGCGGTGCAGTTCGGCCGGCCGCTCACGGCCGTCCCACCCGCCGGCGATGCGCTGAAGATCGACGACGCCCTGCCCGAGGGCCAGCGACCGCCGCCGCTCGCGAACGCCCTGCTGAACCGCGCCCGCCACATGATCGTCGACCTGGGACGGATGCAGGCGGTGATGCAGGGCGGGGCGGTCACGCTGCCGCTCGATCTCAAGCAGCTCCAGCTTTTCGTCTCCCCGGAAGGCTGGCCGCTGGCCGCGCTCCGCGCGCACATGACGCTCGCCTCGCCGGTCATGCGGCATGCGCTGCGCGTCGGTTTCGCGCTCGGAAGCGCCTACTACATCGCCGAACTCCTGCCGTGGTCGTCGCACCCGCACTGGCTGGTGCTCAGCGTGGCGGTGGTGCTGCGCGGCAACCTGGAGCAGACGATCGCGCGGCGCGACGCACGGATCGCCGGCACCACGCTCGGCTGCCTGCTGGTGGCGCTGCTCGCGCGTGTCTCGACGCCGGAGCTCTCGACGATCATCTTCATCTTCGCCGTCGGCATCGCCCATTCGTTCGTGCTGCGCCGCTACCTGGTGACGTCCATCGCCGCGACCGTCATGGCGCTGCTGCAGGCCCATCTGGTCCACCCCGTCGGCGGCTATGGCGTCGGCGAGCGTCTGGCCGACACCGTGCTCGGCGCGCTGCTCGCGTGGGGCTTCAGCTACATGCTGCCGTGGTGGGAGCGGCGCAGCATCGCCGCGCTCGTGCCGAGGGTGCTCAAGGGCCTGAGCGCGCTCGCGACCGAGGTGTTGCGCTGGCCCGACCCGAACGCTTCCGACCTGCAGCTGCGGCTTGCGCGGCGCGGCGTCTACGAGGCCATCGGCGGCATCGCTGCCGCGGCGCAGCGGACGGTGGCCGAGCCGCAGCGGGTGCGGGTGCCGCTCTATGCGCTCGCCGGCCTCCTGACGCAGAGCCACGTGCTGCTGGCGCATCTGTCCGCCGTGCGCACCTTGCTGGTCCGCCGGTCCGACGAACTGCACCCGACCGAAGCCCGCGCCGCCCTCGACGCCACGACCGCGCAGCTGACGCGCCTCCTGGCGATCGATGCCGAGGCGCCGTTCGACGACACCTCGATCCTGCATCCGAGCAGCGACATCCACGGCCTGCCGGCCGTGACCGACGCACTGACGCCGTGGCTGCAACGGCGCCTGCAGATCACCGTGCAGGCCGCGGCGCGGGCGGCCGAAGCGGCGCGGGCGTTGCGGGCGGCGGCCGGCTGAGGGCCGCTGATTTCACGGCCCGGGCTTGCAGCCGCGCGCATTGATCGGCTCGACCGCGAGGCAGACATCCGATCGACGACGGTCATTGGCCTGACGCAGCGACCCGAGAGCGGCCTTTCGCCCCGGGGTTCGGGCCGAGGTCGAGGCGGTTCGGCGTGAGGGCGAAGCGCTGACGCAGTCCATCGAGGAGGCGATCGTCTCCGCGGGCGCGGCGCCGGGTGACGTTCGAGGTCGTGAAAAAGACGACAATGTATATTATGTCAACTTAGCAAGGACCTGTATTGTTCCCCGGCGACGATCGGCCGGCTCGGCCAGCAGGTGGCGGATCGCAAAGCGCGTTGAGCCCCTGACATCGGAACTTGCGGCCAGGCTGTGCTCAGAACGCTTCCCAATCGTCGGTGCCCGTTTTGACGCGCGCACTGGCAACGGTGGTCGCTTCGGCGGCACGCGTCGGCGCGTCGACACGCTTGACATTGAAGACCGGTCGCACGACGTTCTTGGCACGGCCAGGGCCGCGACGCTCGGTCACGGGCACATTGCCCGCCGGCGCCGCGATCCGGGCCGCGGCCACGACTTCGCCCCGCTGCATCAGCTTGAACACCGCTACCGTCTGGACGAGTTGCTGCGCCTGGACTTTGAGACTTTCTGCGGCGGCCGCACTTTCCTCCACCAACGCGGCATTCTGCTGCGTGACCTGATCCATTTGGCTGACGGCCTCACCCACTTGCGACACGCCGGCACTTTGCTCATTGCTGGCGATGCTGATATCGCCCATGAAGTCGGTGACGCGTTTGATCGAGCTGACCACCTCCGTCATGGTGAGACCGGCCTGATCGACCAGCGCAGTTCCTTGGTCGACGCGCTCGACGCTGGCGCTGATCAGGCCCTTGATCTCCTTGGCTGCATCGGCTGAACGACCTGCCAGGCCGCGCACTTCGGAGGCCACGACCGCGAAGCCACGGCCCTGCTCGCCGGCGCGCGCCGCCTCCACAGCGGCATTGAGCGCCAGGATATTGGTCTGGAAAGCGATGCCGTCAATCACGCCGATGATGTCGGCGATCTTTTTGGAGCTCGCGTTGATGCCCTTCATGGTCTCAACCACCTGGGCGACGACCTCACCGCCCTTGATGGCGACGTTGCTGGCACCGAGAGCCAGCTGGTTGGCCTGCCTGGCGTTGTCGGCGTTTTGCTTCACGGTCGAGCTGAGCTGTTCCATCGAAGCAGCGGTCTCTTCGAGCACGGACGCTTGCTCTTCGGTGCGTTGGCTCAAATCCATGTTGCCCGATGCGATCTGCGCGCTGGCTGTGGCCACGTTATCTGCGCCTCCTCGCACAGTGGCCACCACGCTGTTGAGCGAATTTTGCATGCGCGCCAGGTTGGCAAGCACACTGGATGCATCACCTGCGGCGGGGAACAAGGGCTCGCTCAGGTCACCGTCGGCTACCCGGGCCACGGCTTCGCTCAGTTCGTCGGGCTCCGCACCCAAGGCGTTGCGCAGATTCCGGGTCAGCAACCAGCCCACTGCAGCACCGATGGCGGCCATAAAAAGCGCAAAGCCTGACATCAGGACGACACTGAAGGACGCTGTCTCACCGGCCTTCTTCGCCAACTTGTCAGCCACTTCCTGCTGCAGATCACCGGAATCATCGGTGGCTTTGAAGACGACATCCTGCAGCCTGCGCACTTCGCCGAACAGGTACGCGCCTGCTGCGACCTTGTCGCCCTTGACCGCCAGCTCGATGGCTCGGTCAAGTGCGGCGTTGTAGGCACCGCGGTTCTCGGTGATTGTCTTGTAGAGCTCACGCGACCTGGGAATTACCAAGGTCTTGTCCAGCTTGGCCAGAATCTCGCTGTTCTTGGCGCGCACTTCAACGATCTTCTTCTTTTCGCCGTCGACGAACGACGGGTCGTTGTTGATGACGATATTGCGAGCGTAGCGGCCGATCGTCTGAAAGTTGTCTTTGATGTCGTTGAACTGAGCGACCTTGACCATGCGGTCGTTCGCCAACTGCTCGATCCCGGCTCGCAGATCATTCATCGTGATCGCCGCGTATGCCACGATGCCGACGCCAACGGCGACGGTGGCACCGAAACCAAGTGCCAGGCGTTTGGCAATCGTCAATGTTTTGAACAATCCAAGTCTCCTTCTGCGGGGCGTGGCCCAGGCGATCCGACATTGCTGCTGGGCGAGAGCGTGCGCAGCAGGTCATCGTGGGGATCTAGCCGGTTATCGACACTCAAACGACGAAATTGATTCGGCAAATGAATTTCTGAGTGCGTCCGTGACAAGCGTCCACTGGCCTTGAACCTCGCGTCGCACCGGCCACGTCAGTCCGAAACACGGCACCGAGCCGGGGCGCCGCCTCTACAGCCCCGTCTCCGACCCAGTACGCGCCCTTCAGCGCCGAGGTGGTGAACGTCGGCATCCGGAACTCGACCTGCGTCCAACCCGAAGGCGTTGCGCCGAACCGGTCGACGATCGTGGTGGGACTGTTGCTGGGGCCTCTTGCCGAGTGATGCCAAGGCGAACCGGGTCGCAGAGGCACTCGGGGGTTCGATTCACCAGCGCCGCCAGCGCAGATTGGCGGCCCGGCCCATGACTGCACCGATCCGCCGCGGCGCGTGCATTTCGAGATCAGCACGGTCGACACCTGGGGAGCGTCGGCAATCATGACGTGCAGACCGGCTGGCAGAAGGGCGGAAGGGAATGGGAGTCGAACCCACCCGGCAGCGCGTGGCGCCACCCACCGGGTTTGAAGCCCGGCCGTTCCACCAGGAACGTTTCCCCTCCTCGTTGTTCATCTCATGTAGGCCTCGCCCGCGAATCGTGCCATCAGCGTCCCGGTGCCGCTCGCAGCCCGTCGATCAACCTCGGCCACCCTTCGCCCGCGCCTCTTCCTGCAGCCGCAGCACGCGCCGCTGGACCTTGCCGGTGGTGGTCATCGGCAGGGCCGGGGTGAACTCGATCTCCTTCGGGTATTCGTACGGCGCGAGCAGGCCGCGGACGTGCTGCTGGAGTTGCTCGATCAGCCCGGCATCCCCTTGGACGCCGGGCGCGAGCACCACATAGGCCTTGACCACCGCGCCGCGCGCCGGGTCCGGCTTGGGCACGACCGCCGCGTTGGCGACGGCCGGGTGCTTGACGAGGCAGTTCTCGATCTCGCTCGGGCCGATGCGGTAGCCCGCGGCCTTGAAGACGTCGTCGCTGCGGCCGTGGTACCAGAGGTAGCCGTCGTCGTCCATGACCGCCATGTCGCCGGTGCGGCACCAGCTGTTCGCGGGATCGCCGGTGAACTTGGCGCGGGTCGCGGCCTCGTTCTTCCAGTAGCCGAGGAAGAAGATCGGGTCGGGGTCGCCATGCACGTCGAGCCGGTGCAGCGCGACGTCCCCGGGCGTGCCGCGCGGGCATTCGTGGCCGTCGGCGTCGAGCACGCAGATGCGGTGGCCCGGGTACGGCCGCCCCATGCTGCCGGCGCGCGCCGGCCAACCGGGGCGTTGCACGCCGTCGACATCGACCGTGCGGGCGCAGTTGCCGACGATGTAGTTCATCTCGGTCTGTCCGAACATCTCGTTGACCGGCACGCCGAGCGCGTCCCGGCACCAGTCGAACACCGTGTCGCCGACCGCCTCGCCGGCGCTCATCAGCGCCTGCAGCTGCAGCCGGTAGCGCCGGCGCGGCGCGGG
>CAZZWY010000309.1:0-5501 GCA_964657785.1 uncultured Acetobacteraceae bacterium | reverse complement strand
ATGGTGCACGTGCCGCGGATGGTGGACAACCGGCGTCAGCGCGGGCGCGGCCTCATGCGAAGCGATCACGCTCTTCGCCTTGAACGACGCGCCGTCGGCCGCGCCGTGGGCGCTGGCAGCCACGCTGCTGACGGCGGTGAGAGCGATCAGAACGAACTTGCTGAATGTAGACACTGCATCATCCTTGGAGAGGCCCGATGGGGGCGGTATGGTCACAACGGCTCGGCGCGCAAGCCGTTGACCTCGGGCACCTGGCCGCCAAAATTAGGGCCTGAGAAATTCCGATGACCCCTTGTGTTCCGGTCACCGCACTCCATCTTCCATCCATATGGAATCCCACCTTTCGTCGTGATGCAGTCGACCACCGACCTGACGCCGCCCCGCCCGCCCATCGGCGACACCGAAAAGATGACGATCAACCTTGGCGTGGTCGACCTCGGACAGATCGACTTGCTGGTGCAGGAAGGCTTCTATTCGAACCGCACGGATCTCATCCGGACCGCCATCCGCAACCAGCTCCAGTCGCACGGCGACGCGCTGAAACAGACGCTCGCCCGGCGCACGCTGGTGCTCGGCCTGCGGCACTTCAGCCGCACCGATCTCGAACGTGCCGTTGCCTCCGGAGAACGCCTGCAGGTGCGAACCGTCGGCCTGGTGCGCATCGCGAACGACGTCTCGCCCGAACTCGCCCGCGCGGCGATCGCTTCGGTCGCCGTCCTTGGGGCCTTCCAGGCAAGCCCGGCCGTGCGCGCCGCGCTTGCCGACCGAATTCATTGACCTTCACCCGAGTCCACCGACCATGAAACTTCCCCGATTTCCCTTGACGGAGACGCTTCGCGGGCTCGGCCAGCGCTTGCCGCTCGATGCCGAAGCGCTGCACCGCACGGTCAGCGAGGCCCTCCATGTCGCGGGCCTCGGCACCGACGCCAACCCGCTGAAAGCCGTCTCGGACACCGTCCGGCGCGCGCTTGCCGATGCGGGGTTGATGCCCGCCACTCCCACCGCTCGGCGTGAGGGTTCCGCGGGCGAGACCGTGGCGCCAGAGACCGGCACCGAAGGCCGGGGCCGAACCAGCCACGGAACCCATGTCGGCCCGGCGGGCAGCCGTTCCTACCAGCTGTACGTGCCGCCCGGCCGTGTCGACCGCCCGCGGCCGTTGTTCGTGATGCTGCACGGTTGTACCCAATCGCCCGAGGACTTCGCCGCCGGACCGCGCATGAACGCCATCGCCGACCGCGAGGGGTGCCTGGTCGTGTACCCGGCCCAGTCGGCGAACGCGAACGGCTCGCGATGCTGGAACTGGTACCGGGCGCAAGACCAGGCGCGCGACGGCGGCGAGCCGGCGTTGATCGCCGGTATCGTTCGGGACATCGTCGCCGCGCACTCGGTCGACACCGATCGCGTCTTCGTGGCCGGTCTTTCCGCGGGTGGCGCGATGGCCGTGATCCTCGGCCAGACCTATCCGGATCTTTTCAAAGGCATCGGGGTGCACTCCGGATTGCCGTACGCGGCGGCGCACGACGTGCCGTCGGCCTTCGCCGCCATGGGCAGCGACCCGCGCGGCGGCGCGACAGCGCGACGCCCGCCGGGGCGCCCGGTGCCGACCATCGTCTTTCACGGCGACCGCGACCAGACCGTCAACGCCGGCAACGGCGACATGGTCGTGGCGCAGGCGCTGGCCGGCGGCGGCCTCGCAGCGACGCTCGTCGAAGGGGCCACCCCGGGCGGCCAGCGCTGGACGCGCACCGTCCACCGGGACGCAGGCGGACGGCCTATCGTCGAGCAGTGGGTGGTCCACGGCGCCGGTCATGCCTGGTCCGGCGGCAGCGCCGCAGGCTCCTATACCGCGCCCCAGGGACCAGATGCATCGGCAGCGATGGCCGAATTCTTCCTTGCCCAGGCGCCCGTCGCCGTGGCGAGCCGAGCGTCCTGAGGCGAGCGGCTTGCAGGTCGCGACGAGAACGCGGTTGCGGAGCGAACCGATGAACACCCTCACCCGGCGGCTTTGCCACGCGAGCGCTTGCGCGGCGCTCGTCGCACTCGCGGCGTGCAAGACGCCACCCGCCGCCGAGTCGGCCGGCAGCGCCCCGGCGGCTTCGGCGGTCGCCGCGCAGCCGGCACCCCCGCCCTCTCCACCACCCGCGTCCCCCGCACCGCCGGCGCGACCGACGCTTCCCGACGAGCAGCGCCGGCTGAGCGCGCTCTTTCACGGCACCCCGGTCGTGTTTGCGATGCAAGCGGACGGCGCGATGCGTGTCGACGTGCCGCTGCGCTTCTGCTTCGAGCCCGGCAAGGCGTCACCGAAGCCGTCACTGCTCGCGGTGCTGGACCGGATCGCCCAGAGTCAGCGCGACGGCACCAGCCGCATCACGGTCCGCGCCGCTGCGGACACGCCGGTCGGGCCGAAACGAGCGGCATCTGCCGGCGCCGCGGCACCGGCCGCGAGCAACCCGTTGCCGGCGCGTCGCGCTGCGAGCGTCCGGGATCGGCTGGCCGCCCAGGGCATTGCGGCGGGGCGGCTGGTCCTGGGCGGCAACCGCGCTGGCGGCGTGACGCTGCTCGTCAAGGAGCCGCCGGCGCCCTGACCCCGGGCGCGGCACCGCTCGCCGGGGCGCCGAGCAGCCGCGACACCTGCTCGCCGCAACGTCGCAGCGCGTTCGCGATCGGGCTGCCGACCTGCGTATCGAGCAGCACCGACGGCCCGATCGCCACCACCGCGAGCACCATCGCGCCGAGATGGTCGAACACCGGCGCGGCGATCGCGTTGATGCCGGGCACCACTTCGCCGACCGAACGGCTGAGCCCCTCGCGACGTACATCGTCCAGCTGGGCCGAGAACGCCCGCCAGCTCGGCGGGGCGGTCGCCGGCGGCATGCCCGGCTCGCTCGCGCCGCTTCGGCGTGACGCCCTCAGGCGGCGATCGGCGGCGAGGCGGCGCTTGACGGTCGCAGCGTCCAGATAAGCGGCGAAGAGCCGGCCCGAGGCTGTGTTCGTCAGCGAGAAGACCGTGCCGTGCCGCATGTTGACGTGCACGGCCGCCGGGGACTCCTCGAGGCGGACGATGGTCGCGCCGTGCGTCCCCCAGACCGCCAGGCCGATCGTCTGGCCGGTGGTTCTGGCGAGCTCGGCGATCAGCGGCGCCGCCACCTGAACCGGGTCGGCCTGCTGCAGGCTGATCATTCCGAGCTGCATGGCGAGCGGGCCGAGGAAGTAGGAGCCGGTCACCGCGTCCTGTTCGATCAGACCCAGCCGGCCGAAGCTCACGAGATACGGGTGCGCCTTCGCCGGCACCATGCCGGCCGCGCGGGCCAGGTCTTTCAACGCCATCGGCCGCACATGATCGACGAGCGCCATCAGCACCCGACCTCCGACCTCGATGCTCTGGATACCGCGCTGCTGGCTCTCCGGGGTCATTCGATTCCTGGCCCAACCAAATGGGGTTGATGACAAACCCGATTAGACATCATCTAACGAAGCGACTACGATTGGCCGACCGAGGGGAAGCGAGCCTGGCATGAGCCGGCACCCTTTTCCAGCCAGCCCATGCTCAACCGATCGCACGCCATGACCCCATCGACCCCCACCAAAGTCTTCGCGAGCCAGGCCGATCTGGAAGACAAGAAGGTCAGCTTCACCCGGCTGAGCGAGCACGGCTGGGCCTACACCGCCGAAGGCGACCCCAACACCGGCATCGTGATCGGCGACGATGCGGTCATGGTGATCGACACCCAGGCCACGCCGGCGATGGCGCAGGACGTGATCCGCCGCATTCGCGAGGTCACCGCGCTGCCGATCAAGTACGTCGTGCTGAGCCACTACCACGCGGTGAGGGTGCTCGGCGCATCGGCCTACTTCAAGGAAGGCGCCGAGCAGATCATCGCCAGTCGAGACACCTACGACCTCATCTGCGAACGCGGCGAGCAGGACAAGGCGAGCGAGATCGGCCGCTTCCCGCGCCTCTTTCGCAACGTCGAGTCGGTGCCGCCCGGCCTCACCTGGCCGACGATGACCTTCTCGGGCGAGATGAGCCTCTGGCTCGGCAAGCTCGAAGTGAAGCTGCAACAGATCGGCCGCGGGCACACGAAGGGCGACACGATCGTCTGGCTCGAGGACGAGCGCGTCTGCTTTTCCGGCGACCTCGTCGAATACCAGAGCACCGCCTACGCCGGCGACTGCTATTTTCGCGACTGGCCGGCAACGCTCGACCGGCTCGCCGCGATGAAGCCGCAATGCCTGGTGCCGGGCCGAGGTGCGGCACTCACGAACGCCGAAGACGCCTTCAAGGCCATCGCGTCCACCCGTGCCTTCGTCAGCGACGTCTATTCGCTGGTTCAGCTGGGCGTCGCGGCCGGCAAGACGCTCAACCTCATCTACAAGGAGACGGTCGCTGCCCTGCGGCCGAAATACGGTCATTGGGTCATCTTCGACCATTGCATGCCGTTCGACGTGACCCGCGCCTACGACGAGGCGACCGGCTACGATCACCCGAGAATCTGGACGGCCGAACGTGACATCGAGATGTGGAATGCGCTCGAAAGCTGAGTCGACGGCGACTTCGGTCCATACACCCCAGCCGGGTTTGCGAGACGGCAAAGCGGACAGGCCGCCGACCGACTTCGAGCGTCTCGCATTCGACGTGCGACGCTGCGCCGATCAGGACGCGGCCGCACCGGTGCGGCATCCGGTCGTGGTCGTCGGCGCCGGGCCGGTCGGCCTGACGCTCGCGATCGATCTGGCGCAGCGCGGGGTGCCGGTCGTGCTGCTCGACAACGACCACACCCTCGCCAAGGGCTCGCGCGCGATCTGCTTCGCCAAACGAACGCTCGAGATCTTCGATCGGCTGGGGTGCGGGGACCGGATGGCATCGACCGGCGTGGCCTGGCAGCGCGGCCGGGTCTTCTTCCGCGACGCCGAGGTCTACCACTTCGACCTGCTGGCAGAAGTCGGGCACGAGCGGCCGGCGTTCGTCAATCTGCAGCAGTACTACGTCGAGGGCTTCCTCGTCGAGCGTGCCGCCGAACTGCCGCTGATCGACCTGCGCTGGCGTCATGCAGTGGTCGGCGTGCAGCCGCAGGCCGACGGCGTTCGGCTCGAGGTGGAGACGCCTCAGGGGCGCTACGCGATCGTTGCCGCGTACGTGGCGGCGTGCGACGGCAGCCGCTCGCCGATGCGCGAGGCGCTCGGCCTGTCGAGCCGGGGCCGGGCGTTCCGGGACCGCTTCCTGATCGTCGACGTGCGCATGCAGATCGACCTGCCCGCGGAACGCTGGTTCTGGTTCGATCCGACCTTCCATCCGAACCAGAGCGCGCTGCTGCACCGGCAGCCGGACGGCGTCTGGCGGATCGATTTCCAGCTCGGTTGGGACGCCGACCCGGAGGAAGCGAAAAAACCCGAACGCATCGCCCCGCTCGTGCGCGCGATGCTTGCCGGGTCGGGGCTCGGCGAGGTGCCGTTCGAACTCGTCTGGGCCAGCGTCTACAGCTTCGCCTGCACGCGCATGG
>CAZZWY010000308.1:0-5543 GCA_964657785.1 uncultured Acetobacteraceae bacterium | reverse complement strand
GACGCGCCCCGAAGGCAGCGCCCGCTGGCGCTTGGCGTTCACGACGCTGCCGACCGCGCAGGCGCGGGGCCTGGCCGCGCTCGACTGGTCGGCACATCCCGGCACGGCGGACATCCGCGAAGCGCGGATCGCCGGCGAGACGCTCGCGGCGTCGGTCCACTGGCTCACGCCGGCCGGCCGGCCCGGCGACGAAACCCGCGCCGGAGGCGACGCGCTGGCGCTGGTGTCGCTCTCGGTCGACGAAGCGGTGCGGTTGCCGAGCGACCTGCAGTTGAGCCTGCTCTGCATCACGCTCTTCGGCTTCCTGGTGTTCCTGATCGGCAGCCTCGTCACCGTGCGGCGGGTGACGACGCCGCTGCGCGCCCTCGCCTCGGCCGCGGACCGCCTGCGCGCCGGCGACTACGCGACGCCGATCGACGGCGAGCGCCGGTCCGACGAGATCGGCCAGCTCGCCCATGCTTTCGAGCAGATGCGGGTGAGCGTCGCCGAGAAGCAGCAGCAGATCCTGCGGCTCGCCTACTGGGACAGCCTGACCGAGCTGCCCAACCGCGTGCAGCTCCGCGACGAGGTGCGCGACGCGATCGCCGCGGCGCAGCGCGTCCCGGGCGGCGGCCACGTCGCGGTCCTGATGCTCGACCTCGACCGCTTCAAGCACGTCAACGACGTCCTCGGCTACCGGTTCGGCGACTTGCTGCTGCAGCGTGTCGCCGAGCGGCTGACCCTGCAGATGGTGCGCGGCGCCGATCTCGTCGCGCGCCTCGGCGGCGACGAGTTCGCGGTGCTCCTGCGCCACGGCGATGCAGGGCTCGCGCAGGCCGTCGCGCAACGCATCAGCGCGTCTTTCAGCGAGCCGATGACGCTCGAGGGCCACACCGTCGACATGGGCGCGGGCGTCGGCATCGCCTGCTTCCCCGAACACGGCACCGATGCCGACCTGCTGCTGAGCCACGCCGAAGTCGCGATGTATGCCGCCAAGCACAACCTGCGCGGGCCGCTGATGTACGACCCGTCGATCGACGCGGCGAGCGCCCAGACCCTCTCGCTGCTGAGCGAGCTGCGGCAGGCGATCGAGCGGGACGAACTGCGCCTCTACCTGCAGCCGAAGCTCGCGCTGGCGAGCGGGCACGTCGCCGGCGCGGAGACCCTGGTGCGCTGGCTGCACCCGACGCGCGGGCTCCTGCCGCCGATGGACTTCATTCCGTTCGCCGAGCAGACCGGCTTCATCCGGACGCTCACGATGTGGGTCTTCGAGGAGGCCGCTCGCCACTGGCTGCTGCTGCAGGGCACCGGGCTCTCGACGGTGCTGTCCGTCAACCTCTCGACGCGCGACCTGATGGACCAGGACCTGCCGCAGAAATTCGCCACCCTGCTCGCGAAGCACCGCGTGCCGGCCGAAGCCTTCTGCCTCGAGATCACCGAAAGCGCGATCATGGACGACCCGCAGCGCGCACTCGGCACGCTCGACCGCCTGAGCGCCCTCGGCTACCGGCTCTCGATCGACGACTTCGGCACCGGCTACTCCTCGCTCGCCTACCTGAAGCGGCTCCCGGTCGACGAGCTGAAGATCGACAAATCGTTCGTGCTGAACATGGAGAAGGACCCGGACGACGCGCAGATCGTGCGCTCGACGATCGACCTCGCCCACAACCTCGGCCTGTCGGTGGTGGCCGAGGGCGTCGAGACCTCCAAAGCGTGGGAGCTGCTCCGCGAACTCGACTGCGACGAGGCGCAGGGCTACCACATGGGCGAGCCGATGCCGGCGACCGAGTTCAACGACTGGTCGCTCGCCTGGGCCCTGCGGATGCGGCCGCATGCCGCCGACGTCGCGCCGCTGACACTGCACTGAGTCGACGCCGAGCGCGCCAGGGGGGAGGCGCGGACGGGCGCCGGCGTCCGCGGTCGCGGCCTGTGGTTGCACGGCGCGGGGGGCGCAACGCGTTGGCAGTAAAGTGCCGTCGGCCCTTCGTCTCCCCGAGACCCCATGACCGAATCACCCCGCAACGAGCGCCCTGCCATCAGCTGCGTCGTGCCGGCCTACAACGAGGCCGCCAACCTGGCGCTGTTGCTCGAGCAATTGAGCGCGCAGCTCGCCGAGCTGACCGATCGGTGGGAGATCCTCGTCGTCGACGACGGCAGCAGCGACGCGACGGTCGCCGCGATGGCGCCGTGGGTGCAGAAGCGCGGCGTGCGCTACGTGCGGCTCTCGCGCAACTTCGGCAAGGAGGCGGCCCTCACCGCCGGCATCGACCGTGCGGCCGGCGACGTCGTGCTGCTGATGGACGCCGACCTGCAGCACCCGGCGACCCTGATCCCGGACATGCTCGCCGCCTGGGTCGCCGGGGCCGACATGGTCTGCGCGGCGCGGTCGTCGCGCGCCGACGAGAACTGGGTCAAGCGCGTCGGCACGCGCTTCTTCTACTTTCTCGTCAATCGCAATTCGAGCGTGACGATCCCGGTCGACGCCGGCGACTTTCGGCTGATGGACCGGTGCGTTGTCGACGCGCTCAAATCGCTGCCCGAGCGCAACCGGTTCATGAAGGGCCTCTACGCCTGGGTCGGGTTCGACAACGTCATCATTCCGTACGTTCCGAACGAGCGGCATGCCGGCATCAGCTCCTACTCGATGCGGCGCCTCGCCCGGCTCGCCTTCACCGGCGTCACCGCGTTCACGAACGCGCCCCTTCGGCTCTGGAGCGCGCTCGGCGTCGTGATCGCGCTCGGCGCGCTCGGCTTCGGCTGCTTCATCGTCGCCGACTCCTTCCTCCACGGCATCGACGTCCCCGGCTGGGCGACGCTCGTCACGAGCATGATGTTCTTCAGCGGGGTGCAGCTGCTGTCGATCGGGATCCTCGGCGAGTACGTCGGCCGCATCTTCGACGAGGTCAAGCAGCGGCCGGTCTACGTCGTCGCCGCCGAGTTCGGGGGCGGTGCGCTCGATGCGCCTGCCGGGCAACCGGTCGAACGTGGCGAGGCCAGCGCAGCGGTTCGGCTCCTGCGTTCCGGCAGCACCGTGTGATGGGTGCGGCACCGCGCACGCTCGGCGTCTGCGCCGACGACTTCGGCATCGTGCCCGAGGTGTCGGCGGCGATCGCCGGGCTGGCCGCGCGGCAGCGCCTCACCGCCATCTCGTGCCTCGTCAACGGCGCGCACTGGCCGAGCGCGGCAAAGCTGCTGCAGGCTCTGCCGGCCGCGGTCGAGCGCGGGCTGCACCTCAACCTGACCGAGGGCGTTCCGCTCTCACCGGGCCTTTCGGCGCGCTGGCCGAAGTTCGGAGCCCTCGGGCCGCTGATCGTGCGGGCGCATCTGGGTGCCTTGCCGCGCGACCTGCTGCGCCGCGAATTCGAGGCCCAGCTCGCCGCCTTCGTCGACGCTGTCGGCACGCCGCCCGCGTTCATCGACGGCCACCAGCACATCCACCATTTGCCGCTGCTGCGCGAGCTCGTGCTCGGCCTGGCGGGGAGCCTCCAGCCGGCGCCTGCCGTGCGCAGCACCGCGCGCCTGCTCGGGCCCGGCGATTCGGTCAAGCGCCGGATCATCGAAGGCACCGGCGGCCGGGCACTGGGCCGAGCGCTGCGGCGCCGGGGGATCGCGCGCAACCCCGCGCTCCTCGGCGCCTACGACTTCGTCGACCCGAACTACCGGGCGCTCATGCAGCGCTGGCTGGTCCAGGTGCCGCGGGAGGGCGCGCTGCTGTTCTGCCACCCGGGCAGGGCGACACCGTCGGACCCGATCGCCGCGGCCCGCGAACGCGAGCTCGCCTACCTCGGCAGCGCTGATTTCATCGACGACCTCGCGGCGGCCAACGTCGTCCTCGGTTCGGTCTGGCGGAACGATCGGCACGCGTCGGTTGCCCGAGGCCAGTGACCTCTCCCCACTGCGAAGGATCGTCTATAAAACCGTGTCTTCGGCCGCCTGGCGTCGTTGCAATGCTCGCCGTAGAGGGACGACGGCTGCGCTTTGCGCCTCGCCAGACGACCGATCCATCGGTTTTATCAAGTGCCGCACAGCCTGAAACACCACACTAGCGAGGCTGATTTGCGCGGGCTGCGAACGTCCACGCCCGATTGACCGCGAAGGTCAGCACCAGCCCGGCACCGGTCGCGACGACCTGCGCGAGAAGGTAGTGCAGGCCGAGCGCCACGCCGGCGGCGACGATCGCCATGCCGGCGGCGGCGCCGACCACCGCGGTGGCCTGAAAGCGCCGCCACGCCGTGTCGATCCGCCCGGCATGGCCGAAGGTGAAGCGGCGGTTGCCGAAGAACGCGACCTGCGCGCCGACCGCGGCGCCGACGCCCGAGCCGATGAACGCCGGCCAGCCGGCACCACGGACGCACGCCACCAGCACGGCGTAGTGCACCGCGGTGGCGGCGGCCCCGACGACGGCGTAGCGGGCAAAGCGTTGCATGCGGCGGCGAGGATCGTGGGCGGCGAGGATCGAGGCGAAAGATTAGACCACCCCCTCGCCGGGCGATCCGCTGCTTACGGAACGCGGCAGCGGTAGCATGTGCCGATGAGCACGCCCTCGATGCTGAAGCAGCTGCCGCTTTTCCCGCTCCGGACCGTCCTCTTTCCCGACGGACCCCTGCCGTTGCAGATCTTCGAGGTGCGCTACCTCGACATGATTGCCCGTCAGCACCGGTCCGGCGAGCCGTTCGGCGTGGTGTGCCTGAACGAAGGCACCGAGGTGCTTCGCGCCGGTGCCGGGCCGTCGGGCGACGGCTATGCGTCGGAAAGCTTCATGCCGGTCGGCACGCTCGCGAAAATCGTCGAGCTGGTCCGTCCGCAGCCGGGCCTGATCCGGATCGAGTGCCTCGGCACCCAGCGATTTCGCGTTCTCACGAGCGAAAAGCAGAAGTTCGGCCTGTGGGTCGCGGACGTCGAACTGCTGCCCGAGGATGCCACCGTGCCGGTGCCCGAGGACCTTGTCCACACCCGCCGCTCGCTGCTGCAAGTACTGCAGAGCTTCCAGCAGACGCCGCTCGATGCCAACGGCGCGTCGGTCGAGCTACCGCTCAAGCCGCCTTACCGTTGGGACGACTGCGGTTGGCTCGCGAACCGCTGGTGCGAGCTGCTACCGCTGGACCCGCCCGCCAAGCACCGGCTGATGTCGCTCGAGAATCCGATCCTGCGGCTCGAACTCGTCAGCGACGCACTCGGACGGATGGGTTTGCCCGCGCCGAACTGAGCTTGGCAGCGATCCGCCGGCCCCGGGCCCCGAACTAGCGGCCCGGCCTTCCACCCTGGAACAACGAGCGCTGCGCCGGCGCGCCGCGGCTTTGCAGCACGCGGACGCCGCCGGGCCCCTGCACCGGGTGCGGCGGGAGCGACGGTCGGGTGTCCCGGGGAGCGTCGCTCGGGCGAGGGTCGGGGTGCTGGCGCATGGCGACGACGTCTTTCGCAAAGCGATGAGCGCCTTCGCTCGGCGCCTCGGCCGTCGGATGCGGCAGGCCTGCCCGCGCAACCGCCGTGCCTGCCGTTTCCGGGCCCGGAGACGCCCTGTGGCCGCCGCACCCTCCGACGCATCCTGATTAGGCACATGGAAG
>CAZZWY010000307.1:0-5566 GCA_964657785.1 uncultured Acetobacteraceae bacterium | reverse complement strand
GGGCCCGGTGGCGGCAGGGTCATTCCCACGAACCGTCGTTGCGCAACCACTTCGGCCACTGACCGGTCGCCATCACGCCGGCGCAGATGCAGCCGAGCGCGAGCGCGGCCGGCGCACCGAGGCGGCTGGCCAGCAAGGCGAACACCGCACCGAAGGCAGCCTTGCCGAACAGGCCGAAGACGTAGCCGCGGAGGAAACGCGTCGCCGCGGCGGCGCCGCCGGCGACGTGCTCCGAGACCGCGACCGCGCCGCTGATGAGCGGCAGCGACGCGAGCACGCCGGTCGCGAAGCCGCCGAGCACCGGCCCGAGCGTCGTTGCCAGCGCGCTCAGGCCGCCCGCGGCCAGGGCGAAGCAGCCGAGCGCCCTGCGCGAATGGCGCCGGCTCGCGGTCGGCGCCCCGGCCCCGCCCATCGCGCCGAACGCCAGCGCCGAGCTGCCGAGGGCGAGCGCGACCGCGTCCGCCAGCCGGGCGCTCGCCACCACCGCCGGCAGCGCCATCGCGACCGCGCCCACCGCGCCGCAGACGAGCGCCTTGCCGATGCCGGCGCGCCGGCTCACCGTGGCGTAGATCAGCGCGAACACGGCCAGCATCGCGCAGGCGGCGACACTGCCGATCGCCGCGGCGACCGCGAAGTCGAGCCCCTGCTCCTGGGCGAGCCAGGCGAGCGTCGGCGCCGTGATCGTCGGCAGCGCGGCGATCAGGCCGGCGACGCGAGGGTTGCAGCGTTGCGACGCTACCATCACGAGCAGGACACTGGCCGCCGTCAATGCCGCCTTCATCAACCAATCCATCATGTCTCCAGGGCGGGCGCTCGCGAAGTCGCGGCGCTCCTGACCTGGTGTACGAGATGCGTCGTCGGCGGACGACATCCGTCCCTCGCGCCGCCGCGGCCCGGCTCGAGCGCGGTTTTCGGCAGCGCGAAAGGCAGGGCGCCGCGGGAAGGCGCAAGCTCGCCGAAGCGGACGGCTCCGCCCGCGATCGCCCAGTTCTGATTCTTTGACCCGACACGAACGAGACCCTCTCGATGCCCGACCACAAGCCCGACCGATACCAGGACATCCGCGACGCGGTGCGCGCACTTTGCGCCGGCTTCCCCGACCACTATCACCGCGAGATCGACGCCGTGCGCGGCTACCCGGAGGCGTTCGTCGACGCGCTGACGAAGGCCGGCTGGCTCGGCGCGATGATCCCGGCCGAGTACGGCGGCTCGGGGCTCGGCCTGGCCGAAGCCAGCGTCGTGATGGAGGAAATCAACCGCTGCGGCGGAAACGCCGGCGCCTGCCACGGCCAGATGTACAACATGGGCACGTTGCTGCGCCATGGCAGCGCCGCCCAGAAGTCGCTCTACCTGCCGAAGATCGCGAGCGGCGAGTGGCGCCTGCAGTCGATGGGGGTGACCGAGCCGAGCACCGGCACCGATACCACGCGGATCAAGACCACGGCGGTCAAGCGCGGCGACCGCTACGTCGTCAACGGCCAGAAGGTCTGGATCTCGCGCGTCCAGCATTCCGACTGGATGATCCTGCTGGCCCGCACCACGCCGATCGCCGACGTGAAGAAGAAGACCGACGGCATGTCGATCTTCATGGTCGACCTGCGCCAGGCCGAGCGGACGGGCATGACCGTCAGGCCGATCGCCAACATGGTCAACCACGAGACCAACGAGCTCTTCTTCGAGAACCTCGAGATCCCCGAGGAGAACCTGATCGGCGAGGAAGGCCGGGGGTTCCGCTACATCCTCGACGGCCTGAACGCCGAGCGCACGCTGATCGCGGCCGAATGCATCGGCGACGGGTACTGGTTCGTCGACCGGGTCACTCGCTATGTCCGCGAGCGCGTCGTCTTCGGCCGGCCGATCGGCCAGAACCAGGGCGTGCAGTTCCCGATCGCCGAGAGCTACATCGAGGTCGAGGCCGCGAACCTGATGCGCTGGAAGGCCTGCGAGCTCTTCGATGCCCACGAACCCTGCGGCGCCGAAGCCAACATGGCGAAGTACCTGGCGGCCAAGGCGAGCTGGGAGGCGGCCAACGCCTGCATCCAGTTCCACGGCGGCTTCGGCTTCGCCGATGAATACGACGTCGAGCGCAAGTTCCGCGAGACGCGGCTCTATCAAGTCGCGCCGATCTCGACGAACCTGATCCTGAGCTACGTCGCCGAGCACGTTCTCGGCTTGCCGCGGAGTTTCTGAACGTGAATCGCGTGACAGGCGCGGGCCGACCGCCGGGCAGCCCGATGAGCCCGCCGAGGCCGGCGGCTCGATCGCCGACCTCGCGGCCGGCAGGTCCGCCGATGCCAACATCCTCGCGGCGCTGATTCGGCGCCGCCGGACGGGAAGGGGCTGCCGCATCGCTGTCTCGATGCGCGAGAGCAGGGTCGCGTGGAGGAGCTACCCGCTCTACGGCGCCTGCGACGGCGCCTCGCCGCCGCCGCGCGCCGGCGCAGCGCATGCAACGATCTACCCGTACGGCCCGTTCACCGCCGCCGACGGCCGCACCCGTGGCGGCACCGCCGGCTGCGCCGCTCACTGCACCACGAGCTCCACCCGCCGGTTGCGTGCCCGCCCGGTCTCGTTCGCATTGCTCGCGACCGGCGCGAGCGACGCCACGCCGCGCGCGGCCATGCGCTGCGGATCGATCTTGTAGCTCGATGCCAGCGCCTTCGCGACCGACTCGGCGCGCCGCTGCGAGAGCTCCAGGTTGGCGACCAGCGAGCCCGCGTTGTCGGTGTGGCCGACGACATAGACCTTGAGCGCGGGGTCGCTCGCGAGCAGCTTGGCCATCTCGTCGAGCGAGGGCTTCGATTCGGACTTGACGTCGGCCTTCGCGGTGTCGAAGTAGACGCCGTAGATCGCGACCTTGCCGTCGTGGTCGAGCCCGCGTTTGAGCGCGCCGGCGTCGAGCACGCTGACCTGGCCGCCGGCCATCGGCACCACCTCGACGGTCTTCTGGAACAGGGTCGCGGGGTAGTTCGTCTCCTGCATCGCGTAGAGCAGCACGTAGGTGTCGTTCCCGCCCTCGGTGCGCCGGGCCAGCACGTAGCGGTTCTTGTCGACATCGAAGGTCGCGCCCCAGCCGGACGGAATCACCTTGCCGCTGTTGCCGATGTAGCCGGCGAGGCCGCTGCCGCAGTCGACTCCGGCGCATTTGAAGAGCACCTTGTAGCTGCTGCCGAGAGCCTGCTGGTAGCTGCGCATCACCTCGAGCGTCGACTTCTCCTTCGGCATGCGGTAGCTGATGCTCGTGACCCTGCCCTCGACCTTGAGCAGCCCGCCGGGCGCCGACGGGTCGCTCATCGGCTGCGACGGCAGCAGCGCCGCGTCGAAATCGCTCGCCTGGTAGTCGACGATCTCGGAGCCGGCGAAGCGGCTGATCGACGCGAAGTCCTTGGCGCCGGGCTTGTCGGCGGCGTGGGCGGCCGCGCTCAAGCCGAGTGCCAGCGCAGCGACCCGCAGCAGCGTGGCGGGGCGGTACGGCGGGGGGAGAGACGAGTTCAAGCGCGTGCCCTGGGAAGATCGAGGAGCCTCCGATTCTGCCCCGCCCGACACGCCCGGGGCGGCCGTGTGGCGTGCCTCTTGCATTCGGCCGGGCGCACCGTCGCCCCGACAGTCCGCAGGAGCCGCCATGACCTCGACCCCGCTGTCCTCCTCGCTGGCCGGCGATTTCGGCATGGCGGCCGGTGCCGATGCGCTCGACACCGCCTACCGCCGGATCACCTGGCGGTTGATCCCCTACCTCTTCGTGCTCTGGGTGCTCGCCTGGGTCGACCGGGTCAACGTCGGCTTCGTCAAGCTGACGATGCTCGACGAGCTGAGGTGGAGCGAGACGGTCTACGGCTTCGGCGCCGGCATCTTCTTCCTCGGCTACTTCTTCTTCGAGGTGCCGTCGAACCTGCTGCTGCAGCGCATCGGCGCGAGGAAGACCCTCACCCGCATCACGATCGGCTGGGGCTGCGTCTGCGTCGCGATGATGTTCGTGAAGACCCCGCTGACGTTCTATACGCTGCGCTTCCTGATGGGCGTCTTCGAGGCCGGCTTCTACCCCGGCATCATTCTCTACCTCACGTACTGGTACCCGAGCGGCCGCCGGGCCCGGGCGTTCGGCCTGTTCATGTCGGCCTCGGGCGTCGCCGGCGTCATCGGCGGGCCGCTCGCCGGCACGGTGATGAACGGGTTGCAGGGCGCGAACGGCTGGTCGGGCTGGCAGTGGGTGTTCCTGATCGAGGGCATTCCCTCGATCGTCGCGGGCGTCGTCACCTGGTTCTTCCTGACCGACCGCCCGGCCGAGGCGCGCTGGCTGACCGCGACGCAGCGGGCCCTCGTCGAAGTCGATCTGAAGCGCGACCACGCCTCGCTCGGCGCGCGCGAGGACAGCCTGCTCGCGTCGCTGCGGGAAGGGCGGCTCTGGCTGCTGATCCTGGTCTTCTTCTGCGTCATCGCGGCGAATTCGTCGCTGACGTTCTTCGGCCCGTCGGTGGTCAAGGAGGTCGGCTTCACGAATCCGGCGACGATCGGCTGGATCATGTCGTTCTCCTACCTGTTCGGTGCCGTCGGCATGGTCGTCAACGGCGTTCACTCCGACCGAACCGGCGAGGTGCGGCTCCACTGTGCGGTCGCCGCGGCCCTCGGCGCCATCGGGCTGCTGCTGACGGCGCTCTTCATCCGCACCAGTCCGATGCTCGCGCTCGCTGCGCAGACGCTCGCGATCCTCGGCACCATGAGCGCGATTCCCGTCTTCTGGCAGCTGCCCGGGCGCTTTCTCGCCGGCGCGGCGGCCGCGGGCGGTGTCGCGCTGATCAATTCGATCGCGAACCTGGCCGGGTTCGGCGCGCCGTACATGCTGGGCGTCGTGAAGACGCAGACGGGCGGCCTCGCGCCAGGACTCCTCATTGTCGCCGCGATCGAGTTCGGCGCCACGTTGCTGATCCTGTTCTTCATCTCGCGCCTGGCGCGAAAGGCCGCGGCATGACGGCGCGCCTGCAGCGGTCGACGCTCTCGCGTGCGGCGTTCTTGGCCGCCCTCGGCGACGTCTTCGAGCATGCGCCGTGGGTGGCGGAACAGGCATGGGAGGCCCGGCCGTTCGCCGATGAGGCCGGCCTGCACGCTGCGATGATGGCGGCGGTGCGGGCGGCGCCCCGGGGGCAGCAGCTCGCCTTCCTGCGCGGCCACCCCGAACTGGCCGGGCGCGAGGCGGTCGCCGGCACGATGACCGGGCACTCGACCATGGAGCAGTCGGCGGCCGGGCTCGATGCCCTCGGCCCGGCCGAGTTCGCCGAACTGCGGCGCCTGAACGAGGCCTACGCCGCGCGCCACGGCTTTCCCTTCATCATCGCGGTGCGCGGCCATGACAAGGCGCAGATCTTCGATGCGCTCGCCCGCCGCATCGCGAACGACACCGCGAGCGAGCACGACGAAGCGCTGCGCCAGATCGAGGCGATCACCCGACGACGCCTGCACGCCTCGTTGGCCGACCTCCCGACCGACTCCTCCTGACCGCCCCCGAAGGCCCCCCGATGATCGACACACCGCTGACCCGACGCTCCTTCCTCCCCGCCGGGCTCGCGCTCGG
>CAZZWY010000306.1:0-5570 GCA_964657785.1 uncultured Acetobacteraceae bacterium | reverse complement strand
CAGGTGATGTCGCTCACGACGAGCCAGGTGGTCGCGATCCAGACGGCCGACATCGTGGCGCTGACGAGCACGCAGCTCGGCGCGCTGACGTACGCCCAGGCGCACGCGCTGACCGACCCGCAGCTCAACGCGATCGGCGGCCGGATCAACGACGTTCCCAACTACCGCACGCCGATCGTCCTCGACCTGAACGGCAACGGCGTCCTCACGCAGAGCATCTCGACCGGCGTGACCTTCGACATCGACGCGACCGGCCAGGCGATGCACACCGGGTGGGTCGCACCGGGCGACGGCCTGCTGGTGCTGCCGCGCGGCACCGACGGCACGATCAACGACGGCTCGGAGCTCTTCGGCTCGGCGACCAAACTCGCCGACGGCAGCACCGCGAAGAACGGCTACCAGGCGCTCGCCCAGTACGACACCAACGGCGACCATGTCATCGACAGCTCGGATGCGATCTTCTCGCAGCTCAAGGTGTGGGTGAACAACGGGCCGGTGGGGAGCGTGAATCAGGGCGAGCTGCTGTCGCTGTCGGACCTCGGCATCACGAGCCTCGACCTCACCACCGGGGGCAGCGTTACCCGGGACAACGGCAACATCATCGGGCTGAAGTCGAGCTACACGACCGCCAACGGCGAGAAGCACGAGATGGGCGACGCCTGGTTCGAGACCGCGCCCGCCACGACGCCCGTCACGCCCGAGCCGAAGATCGACCTGACCTTGCCGACGGCTGCCGAGGTGGCGGCGATGTCGAGCCGGCCGACGGTCGCACTCGCCTCGGCCCAGATCGGCGCGCTGACGACGGCACAGGTCACGGCGCTGAACAAGGTCGACGCCGCCGTCGCCACGCTGACGCCGCAACAGGTGGGTGCGAGCGCCGACAGCTCGACGCCGGAAGGCGCGATGCGCGGACGCGTCAGCCGGCTGACCCAGGCGATCGGCGCGTTCCAGCCGGGGGCGACCGAGGAGGCGGCGACGGGCGTGTCGGTCGCGTCGACCGATGCCGAGAAGGCCCGGTCGTCCGCGACGACGCTGGCGGTGTCGAAGCTGGTCGGCGCGATGAAGCGCTACGACAACGTCGCCGTCTCGGCGGAGCTCCAGTCGCCGCGGATCGCCGCGGCGGTCGAGACGGTCGCCGGCGTCGCGAACGACCCGAACCGTCACGCGCTGCTGGCGTCGGCGCACAAGACGCCGTTCCGGACGGTGTAGGGAAGGGGTCGGCCGACGCACTGGCTCCGGGCCCGGCGAACTTGTAGACTGGGCGAATGCTCACGCTCTACGGGTTCAAGGGGTCCGGGTCGGCCGCGGCCGAAGTCGCGCTCGAGATCGTCGGCGTTGCGTTTCGGATCGTCGACGCGGCGACCTGGGAACCGACCTCGGCGCTGAAGGCGCTCGAACGCCTCAATGCCTTGACGCAGATCCCGACGCTCGTGCTGGCGGACGGCAGCGTCATGACCGAGAGCGCCGCGATCCTGATGCACCTCGGCCTCGAGTACCCCGCCTCGGGCCTGCTTCCCGCCGATCCGGGGCGGCGGGCGCAGGCGCTGCGCGGCCTCGTCTACATCGCCGCCAACTGCTATTCAGCCGTCAGCATCGGCGACTTCCCGGAGCGCTGGTGCAGCGAGCCCGACGAGCCGACCAACGAGCGCATCCGCCAGGGTACGCGACTGCGCCTGCACCATCACTGGGACCTCTTCGCCGACGCCTTTGCGGCCACGCCGTGGCTGGGCGGCGATGCGCTCGGTGCGCTCGACCTGCTGGCGGCGGTCGTCTCGAAGTGGTCGGGCGCGCGAGCGCACCTGCGCGAGAGCCGGCCGGAATTCTTCGCAATGCTCGAGCGCATCGAGGCGCATCCGGCGGTGGCGCCGGTGTTCGGGCGGCATTGGCCCGGCTGATCGCCGGTGGCGCGACCAGCGGGGTCGTCACCAGAATGCGCGGGCGATGAGACAGGCGCCGGTTTGCTCACTGCGCCACCGGGCTGGACTCCGCCTGCTTCGGCGCACGATCACATGAACAACGCCAGCATCCGCTCCAGCGCCATCGTGAACGGCGCCTGCAGCATCGGCAGGGTCAGCAGCATGCCGAGCAGGCCGACGGAAAGTGTGATGGGAAAGCCGATCGCGAAGATGTTCATCTGCTGGGCAACGCGCGAGATCACGCCGAGCACCAGGTTGACGAACAGCAGCATGCCGATCATCGGCAGCGCGAGCCAGAGGCCGAGGCGGAAGATCTCGGCGCCCCAGGTCTGCGGCAGCGCGGTGCGCAGGAACGCGAAGGGCTCGGGGCCGACCGGAAAGGCGTGAAAGCTCTGCACCACCGCGGCGATCATGAGCAGGTGACCGTTGATGAGGATGAAGAGCCAGCTCACCGCGATGCTGAAGAAGCGGCTTGTCGCGGTCGCGTCGCCGCCGGCCATCGGGTCGAAGAAGCCGGCGAAGTTCAGGCCCATCTGCAGGCCGATCAGCTCGCCCGCGAACTCGACTCCGGTGAAGACGATGCGCGCCGCGAAGCCGAGCGAGAGGCCGATCAGCAGCTGTTGGGCGATCGCCATCAGCGCCTGCGCGGTGTCGAGGGCGATCACCGGCGTCTGTGGCAGGCTCGCCTGCGCACAGAAGGCGATGAGCAGGGCGAGCGCCACCCGCACGCGCGCGGGCACGCCGCGCTGCGAGAAGACGGGGATCGCGCCGAACAGCGCCAGCACCCGCAGGAAGGGCCAGAGCAGCGGCGTGATCCAGGCGAGGACCTGGGTGTCGGTGAAGGTCAGCATCGAGCAGCCGCGCGATGCGCGCCGGGCGCTTAGCCGGCCAGCGTCGGAATCGACTGCAAGGTCCGCTGGATGTACTCGACGAGGGTCGTGAGCATCCACGGCCCCGCGACCGCGAGGACGGCGACGCAGCCGACGACCTTCGGCACGAACGAGAGCGTCGCTTCGTGGATCTGCGTCGCCGCCTGGAAGATGCTGACCAGGAGACCGATGACCAGGACCGAGAGCAGCACCGGCGCCGACACCATCAGCAGGATGTAGAGGCCCTGCTGGCCGATCGTGAGGACTTGCTGGGATTCCATGACATCTTTCTCAGGTCGAGAAGCTCGCCGCGAGCGAGCCGAGCAGCAGGTTCCAGCCGTCGGCGAGCACGAAGAGCATCAGTTTGAAGGGCAGGGCGATCAGCACCGGCGAGAGCATCATCATCCCGAGGCTCATCAGCACGCTGGCCACGATCATGTCGATGATCAGGAACGGGATGAAGATGAGAAAGCCGATCTGGAAGGCGCTTTTCAACTCGCTGGTGACGAACGCGGGCACCAGCACCTTGAACGGCACGTCGGCGGTCTTCACGGCCGGGTCGATCTTCGCGAGCTTGGCGAAGAGCATCACGTCGGCCTGGCGCGTCTGCTTCAGCATGAAGGCGCGCATCGGCACCTCGCCGCGCGAGAGCGCTTCGTCGAAGGCGATCCGGTTCTCGGCGTAGGGCTGGTAGGCGTCGCTGTAGACCTTGTCGATCGTCGGTCCCATCACGAAGAAGGTCAGGAAGAGCGAGAGGCCGACGACGACCTGGTTCGGCGGCGCTGCCTGCGTGCCGATCGCCTGGCGCATCAGCGAGAGCACGATGACGATGCGGGTGAAGCCGGTCATGAGCAGCAGCACCGCGGGCAGGAAACTGAGCGCCGTGAAGAAGAGCAGCGTCTGCACCGGCACCGAGTAGCTCGTGCCGCCGGTGCCCTGGCCGATCACGAGCGGCAGGCTCGCGCCGCCGGCCGCCTGCGCCCAGGCGACGTGCGGCAGGAACGCGGGCAGGGCGGCGAACGCGATCGCGGCAAGGCGCCGCTCGAGGCGGCCGTGCAGCGTCGCGCCCTTCACGACCGGGCCTTTTCGCGGCGCAGCCGGCCGAGCACTTGCGCGAAACCCGGCGCGAAGCCGGGCGCCATCCCCGGCACGCCGGTGGCCGCCGGCGCGGAGGCCGCCTCGTCGTGCGGCGCGACGGTGTAGAGCGTGCAGATGCTCTGCGCCGTGACGCCGAGGACGAGCCAGCGGCGCGAGTCGCCGTGGCCGACCTCGATCGTCACGATGCGCTGGTTCGCCGACAGCGGCAGTGCCGCGACGTGCCGGAGCACGCCGCCATGGACCCCCCCGGTGAGTCGCGCCCCGGCCGGCGATCGCTTGAAGAGCCAGAGTGCGATCGGAATCATCGCGAGGATCGCGAGGAACCAGAGCGCGGAGGTGAAGGCGGTCGAGGCCATCGGCCGTCAGACCTTGCTGAGCCGGCGCATGCGCTCGCTCGGCGTGACGATGTCGGTGAGCCGGATGCCGAACTTGTCGTTGACGACGACGACCTCGCCCTGCGCGATCAGGTAGCCGTTCACCAGCACGTCCATCGGTTCGCCGGCGAGCGCCTCGAGCTCGACCACCGAGCCCTGCGCCAGCTGCAGGATGTGCTTGATCGGGATCCGGGTGCGCCCCAACTCCACGGTGAGCTGCACCGGGATGTCGAGGATCATGTTGATGTCGTTGCCCGCCGCGTTCGGCGCGCCCGGCGCGAAGTTCTGGAACGATGCGGGCGACACCTGGTCGGAGACTTCCGACGCCGTCTCGGGCTTGCTCTCGGCGAGCGCCGCGGCCCACTCGGCGGCCATCGCGTCCTGCTCGTCGCCCGGCGCCGCGGCGCTCTCGTTCTCTTCAGACATTGTTTTCTCCGAGCCAGCCCACCGAGGAGCCGGTCAACATGTGGTCGACCTTGAGCGCGTACTTGCCGTTGGAGGTGCCGTAGTGGCAGTCGAACACGGGCACGCCGGCGACCTTGGTCTGGATCGACGGGCGCAGGTCGAGCTCGATGAAGTCGCCGACCTTCAGCGAGAGCAGTTGCTCGACCGTCGACGGCGCGTGCGCGAGTTCGGCGACGAGCTCGACCGTCGCGTCCTGGATCTGCTGCTTCATCAGGTTGACCCAGCGCCGGTCCGGCTCGTTGGAGTCGCCCTGGATCGTCGAATAGAGGACGTCGCGGATCGGCTCGAGGGTCGAATACGGGATGCAGAAGTGGATCGTGCCGGTCGTGTCGCCGATCTCGAGCGTGAAGCTGGTCGCGACGACGATCTCGCTCGGCGTCGCGATGTTGGCGAACTGGGGCTGCATCTCCGAGCGCTGGTAGTCGAGCTCGAGCGGGTAGATGCCCTGCCACGCCTTCTTGTATTCCGCGGTGACGACCTCGACCAGGCGCCCGATGATGCGTTGCTCGGTCGCCGAGAAGTCGCGCCCCTCGATGCGCGTGTGGTACTTGCCGGCGCCGCCGAACAGGGCGTCGATCACCGAGAAGACGAGCGTCGGGTCGCAGACGATCAGCCCCGAGCCGCGCAGCGGCCGCACGCTCACGATGTTGAAGTTGGTCGGCACGACGATCTCGCGCAGGAACGCGCTGTACTTCTGCACCTTGATGTTGCCGATCGAGATCTCCGGGCTCTTCCGGATGAAGTTGAAGATGCCGATCCGGATGTTGCGGGCGAAGCGCTCGTTGATGATCTCCATCGTGGGCATGCGCCCGCGAACGATCCGCTCCTGGCTCGCCAGGTCGTAGTTG